>JAFAHT010000538.1 GCA_019237095.1 Planctomycetaceae bacterium | reverse complement strand
CAGCGAAGAGGACCTGGCCGTCGGTCGGATCTATCCCGACCAGAGCCATCTGCGGCGAGTCGCCCGGACCATCGCCGCCGGCGTCATCCGCGAGGCGCGGCGGCTGAACCTGGGCCGGATGATCCCCGACCAGGCCATCGATTCGGTGCTGGACGCGTTCATCTGGTATCCGGACTATCGCGACCTGGCAAGCTCCTAGAGCCGTGAACGTGCGTCAACCGGTGCGGGCCATGGGCAGCGGGCGGTCATCACATACTGGTTTCGGGCCCTCCAGGGGTGATCTCATGATCGAGTCGGGCCGGGCCCCCTACCCTGTCGAGCGAACCCTTCTGGTCAGCGGCGTCCTCGAGAGCTGCCCCGACTTGAAGCTCCAGGCCCATCGCCGCCTCGACTCCCCCCACCTCGCCGTTCGCTATCAGCCCCCGCGCGACCCGTGCTTTTGCAGGAGCTGAGCGAGCGTGTGGCCGCCGACCTGACGCCGATGAGTCTTCGGCCAATGATCGGGTATGATCGGACAAACGAGAACCAACGATCCTGAGCGCCATTGACAGGGAGCCGGACCATGAGCATGGCGGTCGCCACCAAGACTCACCACACGCCCGAGGATCTGCTGGCCATGCCTGACGGCAAGAGCTATGAGCTGGTCGGCGGTCAACTCGAGGAGCGGCAGATGGGAATCGAATCCAGTTGGGTGGCAGGTCGGATATTCGCACGACTCGATCGGTTTTGCGAGGAACACAAGACTGGTTGGGCGTTGCCGGCCGACAGTGGCTATCAGTGCTTCCCGCACGATCCTGGCATGGTTCGCAGACCCGATGCCTCCTTCGTCAAAACCGGCCGCTTTCCCGGTGATGTCCTGCCCAAGGGTTGGGCCAAGAGTCCACCGGACCTGGCGGTCGAAGTCGTGTCGCCCAACGACCTGGTCTATAAGCTGGAGGAGAAGCTGAATGACTATCGGAAAGTGGGTGTGCCTTTGATCTGGGTGATCAACCCCGAGTCGCGCACCGTGATGGTCTACCGCCGTGACGGCTCGATCAGCCGCTTGCTAGACGATGACGAGCTCTCAGGCGAAGACGTCGTGCCCGGCTTTCGCTGCCCGATCCGCGAGATCCTTCCGCCGCTCGGGCTGCCCGAGGAAGCCCAACCGACCCCGACCCGGACGAACGGACCCGGATAGGAAACCGGACACGAAAGATGAGGCGGCCCCGCCTCCGGTTATGATGCTGAGTCCATGGCGCCTACTCGTCCTCGAAGCTCAACGAACAATCTCTGCCGGTAGCTGGTTCGGGCAGGGTCTCCTGACGTCTCCTGCCCCCCCTGTCTGTCCTCTATAGTAAGCTCTTTTCTTTCCTTATCCTTTCCTTTTTCCTGCGATGCGGCCAATCCCGCTACACGAAGGAAACGACGGCCTGATCTCGCGGCCTTATCGGTTGCTTCGACTCCGCGTTTCTTGGTATGGTAGATATACCAGACTCGGCGGGCTTTTCGGGATGCGAGTTGCCGATTCGGGCCAATGCTGGCCCCGGGCGGTGACAGCCAGTACCGGGCTCGTCCTGTCGCCACCTCTTTGCCGAGGTTCGACCACATGTTTCCCATCGTCGAGGCCGAGTTTCTCGCACCTGATGTCAAACGGTTCGTCATCGGGGCGCCGCGCGTCGCCAAGAAGCGCAAAGCCGGGCAATTCGTGATCGTCCGGCTGCACGCCTATGGCGAGCGCATTCCGCTGACCATTGCCGATTCCGACCCGGAGAAGGGAACGGTCACGCTGATCGTTCAGGGCATCGGCAAGACTACCAAGCTGCTCAACATGCTGGGCGCCGGGGATGTGATCCTCGACCTGGTCGGGCCGCTGGGCAAGCCCTCGGACATCGAGCTCTACGGCACGGTCGTGGTGATCGGCGGCGGCGTCGGAGCGGCCATCGCCTATCCCACAGCCAGGGCCATGAAAGATGCCGGCAACCACGTGATCTCGATCGTGGGAGCACGCAACAAGGAGCTGGTGATCCTGGAGCAAGAGATCGGCGCGATCAGCGATGAGTTGCTGATCACTACCGATGACGGCAGCTACTGCCGCAAGGGGTTCGTGACCGACCAGCTCAAGGCCTTGATCGAGTCGGGCCGGCAGATCGACTTCGTTCTGGCGATCGGACCGCCGCGGATGATGCAGGCGGTCGCCGAGACGACGCGGCCGCACGCGATCAAGACAGTTGTGAGCCTGAACTCGGTGATGGTTGACGGCACCGGCATGTGCGGCGGCTGCCGCGTGCTCACCACCCAGGGAACGCAGTTCGCCTGCGTCGACGGCCCCGAATTCGACGCTCATCAGGTCGATTTCGAGCTGCTCATCCAGCGGAACCGCACGTATCTGAAGCAGGAGAGCGAGGCGCTCCAGCGATTCCTGGAGCAGCCCAAGCGTGACGTCGACCTGGTCAGCGAATCGTGCCGACTGGAACAAGAGCATCCTGAAGTCCGTTGCGAGGCCTATCCGTCATGAACGCCAACTCTCCCAAGCCGCCCCTGTCCAACAAAGAGCGGGTCAAGATTCCCCGCCAGCACATGCCCGAGCAGGATGCTGACCGGCGGCGGAGAAATTTCGAGGAGGTGAACCAGGGTCTGACCGTGCTGGGCGCCACCACCGAGGCTCTGCGCTGTCTTCAGTGCACCACGCCGAAGTGCGTGTCCGGCTGCCCGGTCGGAATCAAGGTCAAGGACTTCGTCGCGCTGATCGTCGCGGGAGACTATCTGAAGGCCGCGGCCAAGATCCGCGAAGACAACATCCTGCCGGCCATCACCGGACGCGTCTGCCCCCAGGAGACCCAGTGCGAGGGATGCTGCATCCTGGGCAACAAGTTCGAGCCCGTGGGCATCGGCTACCTCGAGCGGTTCGTGGCCGATTACGAGAGCGCGTCGGGCCAGATCGGGCTGCCCGAGAATGCCCCCTCGACCGGCAAGAAGGTGGCCATCGTGGGCAGCGGACCCGCCGGCTTGAGCGCGGCCGGCGACCTGGTCCAGAAGGGACATCAGGTCACCGTCTTCGAAGCCCTGCACGAGATCGGCGGCGTTCTGCTTTACGGCATCCCCGAGTTTCGTCTGCCCAAAGAGATCGTCCGTCGCGAGGTGGACGTCATGCGCGCCATGGGGGTCGATTTCCAGACCAACGTGGTTATTGGCAAGACCGTGACGATCGATGAGCTGATGAACGAAGAAGGCTATGACGTCGTGTTCGTGGCCACCGGCGCGGGGCTGCCCAAGTTCCTGGCCATTCCGGGCGAAAATCTCAACGGCGTGTACTCGGCCAACGAGTTCCTGACTCGCGTCAATCTGATGCGGGCCAAAGATTTCCCGGAGTACGACGAACCGGTCTACGACTGCCGGGGAAAGGACGTCGCAGTCGTCGGCGGCGGGAACACGGCCATGGACGCTGTCCGCACGGCCTCGCGGTTGGGCGCAAAGACCAGTTACCTGATCTACCGCCGCTCCGAAGCCGAGATGCCCGCGCGGACCGAGGAGGCCAAGCACGCCAAGGAAGAAGGCATCACATTCCTGTGCTTGACCAATCCTGTAGCTTTCCTTGGCAACAAGGAGAGTTTCCTCGAATCCGTCCGTTGCATCAAGATGGAACTGGGCGAGCCCGACGCCTCGGGCAGGCGCTCTCCCAAGCCGGTGCCGGGCTCCGAATTTGAGCTGCCGATCCAGGTGGCCATCATCGCCCTGGGGACCGAGGCCAATCCCCTGGTGCAGTCCACGACCCCAGATCTCAAGACGACCCGCAAGGGCTACATCGCCGCCGACCCGGAGACATTGAAGACGTCGAAGCGCGGCGTCTTCGCCGGCGGCGACATCGTCACCGGGGCCGCCACCGTGATCCTTGCCATGGGCGCCGGCCGCAAGGCCGCGGCGTCGATCGACCAGTACCTGCAATCCGGCGAGTGGGACGGAGCACCAAACTAAAGTACGATCCCAGAATTTCCTCGGGACCTCCGTGTAGGGTGGGTGCAATCCACCACAGTTTGCAGCCACTCACGCGGTAGGTTGCGCGAGATGATGTCCCGCCCCACCCGCCCTACAAGCACCTCAGGCGGAACTGCCTCAGCGGAGCACGCACCCGCGCTCCCGGAAGAGTTCGTCCCGCAGGCGCTGCATGATCGCGACGAAGGTCTCGCGTTCCTGCTCGGTGCGCATGCGCGAGGTTGCTCTCTCGATGTACTGGCCAAGCTGGCTCCAGGCGACGGCAAGGGGAACGCCGGCCGCGCTGGCATTGCGGACCAGCCTGCGGCAACTCTTGACAAGGTATCGCTCGTTCTGCCGGGTCATCCCGGGCAGCTCGACCACGAAGACCCGGGACCTGATCCGGTCGACAAGCCAGAAGTCGCTCATCTTCACTGCTCCACCGTCGTGCGCCGTCGCCGCAAGGATTTGCCCGCGGGCTCGATGACAATCCCGCTCCACAGCAAAGCGCCGTGTTCGTGCCGATCCGCCTCAGCTTGGTCCGCGACCGGACATCTTCCACGGTCACGAACTGCAAGTCAGATCACGGGAGCCGGGAAACCGCTGGTCTCCCTTGACGATTGATCATCGATGGATCGCGGCTCTGCCCGGGAGGGAGGGATGGAGCTGGTAACCGTGATCTATTCAAGGCGAGTCCACAGTCGATGCCTTCAACCGCACCGCCATGATGCAAAGCTGAACTGAAACCAGATCATACACCGTCGCCGGACCGGCGTCCACGGCAATCCGGATTGCATTTTTCCCGATCCGCGAGCCCTCGAAGGAGGACCGGTTCAAGAGGCCGGTTGGGGAACCGGCATTCCGGACGGAGCGGACACGAGTGCCGACTCGGGCAGAGGCCGGCCGGGTCCGAGCGTGTCCATGAGACCCTGGATTTGCAGCTCCAGCGTCTCGGTAAGGGTCTCGGCGGCGTCGCGTGATCGGCGCCCGCCGGGTCCAAGATAGGATCGAACGTCGATAGGCTCACCCATCTTCACGACGGCGCGTCTTGGACCTCGCGGCGCAGGGTAGGTGACGCCCAGGGCATCCTGCTCGAACTTGGTCATGATCTCGGCCAGCCGCTCGAGGGTCGGGTTCTCCCGCACATAGTCTCCCGGGTAGCTGAAGAGTTGAATGGCCACGAAAAGGCTGTTCAGGTCGCGACGTAGGGTTCGTCGCTCTTCCCGGCTGATGCCCGGCACGGCCAGCCCCTTCAGGCAAGCCCGGCGCAGCTCCTTGACCCGGAACGGCACCGGCTCGTCGGACCGCCGACCGAGGCGTCGGTCCTCCATCTCCTCGAGGATGTGGAACTTGAGCCGCGCAATCCGATCCTTGAGGGTCCCCGGCTGCGGCGCGTCGAGATACTCGAGCTCCTTGAGCGCCAGCATTCCCTCGGCGTAACGGTACAGTCGTTCGATGATCGACCGGCCGCACGGGTCCCACCAGGTGAATCGGGCTTCGAGGGTATCCATAAGCCGGTGCAGCTCCGGCAGCGGGTCGTGATTCTCGAGGAAGCGATATCGGATCGCCGTGGGGATGATCCAGGCCGTCCGCCCGCACTCGGCGAGCTTCCTGGCGGCAGCCAGCGCCAGCGTCGCGGCTCCCTCGCGCAGCGGGGTGAGACGATCGCCGAGGAAGTAGATCTCTCCCTCAGGAATGACGACCAGAGGGTTCTTGCCCTGGGTCAGGACGTTGAGCCCAGCTTGAAACGCCGACCGGTCTGTCCCCTCGCGATCGACGGGAAAGACGCCCAGCCGGGGCAGGATAAACTTCCGCAGCCCGGCATTGCCGGTAAAGATCTGATACGCCGCCATGTAACAGAACGGCACGCCGGCTGATCATGAACATGACCGCGGGATCGGCCACATCGGCATGATTGGGCGTGATCAGCACCCCGTCCCCCTTGCCTTTCAAGGCCTTCAGATGCTCCAGCCCGACGTCGTCGATCTCCCGCACCACCTGCGTCCGGCGCAGCAGATAACTCACGTAGAGCCGGCTGGCCCGCACCCAGAACGGGCTCAGCTTCGGAGGCTGAAACTGATACGGCAACTCGTCGGGAAGTGGCAGTCGGTGCATGACGTGGCTCTTCAGCGGGAACAATTCGACGTGCGCTGGAGCACTCTAACGGAACCGGCAATCGCAGCCTACCGGGAAACCCAGAATCCCGATCCACTATCCACCCGAGAGAATCATGTGCGTGACTTCTTGATTGGTGCCACATGACGCCGGTTCCTAGTGCAATCGCTCGGGCCAGGCGTTTGGATTCCTTTCGGGCTGTTCCTACCCGCTGTGTCACATTGCAGCGAGTCCCGGACATATTCCTTCATCAGGGCAGACCGCCTCCGGCCTTGATCGCCTCGATCTGTTCCTCGGTGGGAAAGCACCTGGCTCGATGGCGCTCGGGATAAATGTCCAGGGGCTCAAGCAAGTCGCCCACGATTTCCTCAACACGCTCCCACGAAGCGGACGTGGCGACCTTCTGGCCGTCCGGCCGTCCTGGGTCGAAGAAGTAGATGAGATCGGTCCTGGGCAAGAGGCCGTCTAGGCCCTTGGCCCACATGCAGTAACTCGCGAGCTCTCCGGTTCGCGTGTTCCGCATCGCCGAATAGCTGGCAACGAAGACGTCCTCACTCTGCTTCTGGTGGTTCGTGGTCAGCAGTGCCCTCTGCTCCTGGTAGTCCTGCCCCAGAGAATTGATCAACATTTGCTTGAATCGCAGGTAAGCGGGAAGCTCTTTCGGCGGCAAGAAGGGCGTCCACGATCCGAATTCGAGCCGAATCGGCATCGTGTGGATCGGGCGGGGCTGCTGCGTCGCCTCTTCGGCGGCGGCCGCCATGATGCCCAGGCCCACCTCGTCTTCGGACCCGGTCAGAAGCAGGGTGTCGCGGTTGGGGACCATGACGACCGGATCTCCGTCCACCTCATAGGCGGCGATCAGGTCGACGAGCAGGAGCCGCGAGGGGTCGTAGTTGTCACGCCAGGCAGACCTCCAGACCCCCGGAGCCAGACGCGCGAAGCCCTGCTCGCTGATCTTCCGCAGGTTGTCGAGCGCGACATCCATTGCCTCGTCGAAGTCCACGCCCCAGCGCGTGAGTTGCTGTCCGCTGATTTGCGACATGGCGTGCGGCAGGTCGTAGACCAGGCCAGCACCGTAATGAGCGGCAACCACGCGATAGGGCCAGTGAAAGCCGGTTTCGCCCTGGCTCTCCATCTGGAGCTTGACAAGCTCGTAGGTTGACCTGCTCCGGACGCCGGGCAACAGGTCGTATGCGGCGTCCTCGAACTCGTCGGGAATCCCCTTGCGGCCTTCGATCCAGCTACGGATGAAACGAGAGAGGATGCTCTGGCGCTCCGCGGACGGGGCCGCAAGGTACTCGCGGTAGGTGTTCGCCAGGTTGACCTGAAGGCTCTCGTCGCCCTCCGAAACCAGTCGGAACCGAGCGGGATCGTAACGCAGCTCGAGTGGTTCACCGGCCTTTCGCAGCCCGGCGGCGACGAGCCGGGCAAACTTCTGACGACGCATGGGGGTCATGAATCGATCGAAGAGTCCCAAGTCTGTCTCTCCCGGCGGATGTCCCGGACAACTAGGCCACGCGTGTCATCATAGCACGCCAAAGCCAGGACCCGTCGACTCGATTCTCTGAGGCCGAGTCCCCGACTCCTTCGCCTCTTGTCGGTGGGGGTACGATGGCGTCGATGAGGTTCTGGATCACGTACCGGAGTTGTTCAGTGACCCGGCGGCGGACCGCCTACGAATCCTGAAAGTAGCACGGGACGAAGCGCCCCAGATCGATGGGATCGCCGATGCGAAGGAAAACGTCCCGATTGGCCAGTTGGTGTGGCCGCTTGGAACCGTAGACCTCACGCTCCAGCTTGAGAACCATCTCCGCGAGCCGCTGCTGAGACGGGTCCAGGTCGACGTAGTGCGGTTGCCAACTCCCCATCTGGGCGATCCGCTTGAGCGCTGCCAGGTCGTCGCGGAATCGCGCGCGACTCCGGTCGCTGTATTTCTTCCCCTGCCTCAACAAGTTCCGCAGGAAGGAGCTGAGCCGCCAGGTACGATCCATTGTCCCGGCCTGGGAGTGGACGGTCGGGCCTGGTACTGGACATCCATCTGCGCGAGCACGGCTTGACGCACTTCCTGTACGCGCTCGCTCATCTCGGCGAGACGATCAGGGTCGTGCTTTAAACGATGGATCATCTCCCGGCGAGACAAGAGTTCCGCTTCCTTGCCGATCTCGACCCCGGCACGCCGGGGACAATCTCCACCCCGACCGGGCACCTGAACGAGGTGATCACCATCAATGTGGCCGAGGCCGACGATGCCGAGTGTGAGACGCGGCGACTTCAGATGCACGAGCCCTACCGGACACTCCTGAGCCACTTCCGGCACGAGATCGGCCATTACTTCTAGGACCGGTTGCTCCAGGGGACCGACCAAGTCGATGAGTTTCTATGGCTCTTCGGCGACGAGCGGCAGGATTATGGCCGGGCGCTCGATCGCCATCATCAAACAGGGCGCCCAGGTTGACTGGGCGATGTCGTTCGTCTCCGCTGTTGCGGGATCGGCCGGTGCGATTCCAGCTCCCTTGGTGGATATCGATTCAACCTCAATGAGCAATTAGGAAATTCCGCGCCCTGAGTACGGCTGTTGTCACAAACGACGCCGCGGGTGCAAGCGCGCGCTGGCGCTGGTGACCTCAGATGCGCCCCAAGAGCACGAGGATCAGGACGATCACCAACACCAACCCCAGGCCGCCGCTGGGGCCGTAGCCCCAATTCCGGCTATAGCCCCAGCTTGGAAATGCACCCAGAAGGAGCAGGATCAAGACAATCAGCAGGATCATACCGAGACTCATGGATTATCCCTTTCAGTGGTCTGAAACCTCGTGGAGGCCGCGGCCTTGAAGGCCTCGGCAAGCGGCAACTCTGACTCACGGATAGGCCCCTCGGAGTCACTGTCGGGTTGGGTGACCATTCGGTCTCTCCCTCGTGACCGCGACCGTCCGGCGCCACCGCAAGCAAAATAAAAAAGCCGACGTGGCGGAACGCCCAGAGGAATTCGACCACGCCGGATTACTCCTCAACGAGCCCCCCGGCCAAGCCGGGTTGCCCTTTACCTAGTCATCCGACAACTCCGATTCAGACTTTTATTGGAGCCGAATGTGAGGCCACACTGGCTCCATGACTACCTTCATTGTCCGGCGCTGGAACAGAAGAGCAAGTGAAATGTTTTGCGATTTCTTGCGCCATGGATCTCTCAAGGTCTCCAGATGGGAAAGGAGCGACGCACAGCCTCTTTCATCGTACCCGCACGATCCTCGCCCCGAATGCCTGCACTTCAATCGCCGCATCGCTTCCGGCAGGTTTGGTGACACCGCCACCGATCAAATCGTCAAGCTGGTAGGAACGCCAGGCACGTCCGCGGACCGGCATTGTGAACGTTTTCGGCTTGTCCGAGCCGTTGAGCACCACCAAGATGCGGTCGTCGCCCAAAGTGCGGAGGAACGCATATGTTGCATCACGAGAGAAAACCTCGACGAAGTTCCCCCGCCGCAGTGCGGGCTCGCGCTT
>JAFAHT010000513.1 GCA_019237095.1 Planctomycetaceae bacterium | reverse complement strand
TTGAAGATACCCAGTCTGGTGAAGTGAAGCGGCCCGCTCGCCGGCGTTCTGCGCGCCTCCGCAGCGCTCGAGATGATCAGGAAGCCGTGACGATGATCGCCTGGTCTGTCGAATGGATGCGATGAGCACGGGTATAATACGACTTGTGAGGCAACCGTGATCCTTTCAGGAGAGCGCCATGTTCGATCTCATCAAGAAAACCCTGCTCACCGGCGTCGGCTTGGCCGTCATGACCAAGGATAAGGTCGAGGAGCTGGGCAAGGAATTTGCCTCGCAAGCCAAGCTTTCCGAGCTTGAGGGCAAGGAATTCGTCGATCACCTGCTCAAGCAGTCGGAGACGGCCCGCAAGGATTTTGAGAGCCGGATCAACTCAGTCGTGCAGAAAGCCGTCTCAGGGCTGAACCTGGCGAGCAAGGACGAGGTGGCCAGGCTCTCGGCGAAGGTCGAGGAACTGACGGCAAAGCTGCCCAGCAGCAAGGAAACGAGTGCTTGAGACGAGCCTCACGTGAGGTGGATTACGTCCGCCTACATGAGCGAAATGGTCGGCGTGCAAAGCAAGCCCGTCAATTACTGATGCCAGCCTTGCCAATGGGACCGAGTCGGCCATGGCGTTCTCTGGGTGGCATGCTCGCGTTTTCGCGCGCATGGAGTGCCGCAGAGGTCATGCCGGGCAAGGATACTCCGCGGATAGGGTAACGCCAGGGCTCTCCATGCTCACTCTGCGCGTGAGCATGGCATCCGTACCCATCGCGGGGCCAGGCTTTTCGGGAGTCGAAAAGTGAAGTGGGCGCATTGTCTCGTTGACTCTGCTGGCCTCAATAGTCAATTCCGAGCGAATGTTCTTGGCCAATTCGACGTGGACATTTTTCCGGATTGCTCTTCTGGTGACCGGGAAAGGGAAGGAACAGTTCTTGCCGAAGCTCTTCCGATCGCTCGACTGACACTCGTTTGTCGAACGTCAGACCGGATGATTCTTGGATCGTCCCCGCCCCTTCCCGCCGGCCAATGGTTCGGCGCCGCCTTCGAGGGACTGGCCCACCTTCGTGTACGCGAGGCGAGCTTCGATGGCGCTGGCATAGTCGGGAGAGAGCTCGAAGCCGAGGAAACGACGGCCCAGCTTCTTGGCGACCGTCAAGGTCGTGCCGCTGCCGCCGAAGGGGTCGAGGACAGTCGCGCCGGGGTTCGAGCAGCCGCGGATGATCCGGCCCAGAAGCTGTTCGGGCATCTGGCAGCCGTGCCAGCCGGCGCGCTCCTTGAAGGTGCCGCAGACCCGCGGCAGGTACCACGTGTCGCTCTCGGGGGCGAAGCCGCCGTCGACGTCCTGCGGGCGGAGAATCCAGGTGTCGTCGGGAAGACGGCCTTCGGGGTTGGCCCGGGAGTCGAAGTAGACCAGTTGCCGCGCCGAGGGAACGCGGATGGACTGGTCGTTGAAAGTAAAACGTTTGGGGTCCTTCACGAAGTAAAACAGGTGAGCATGACTGCGGCTGAGCTTCCTGGTGCAGTGGACCCCAAACGTATAGTACCAGATCACCCAGTTTCGCAACGACAGCCCGAGCTCGCGGTGGAAGAGGACCTTCATCTCGGCGGCATACTCGTCGCCGATCGCTAGCCAGAACGTGCCGTCGGGCTTCAGTGCACGGACAACCTCGCGACCCCACGACCTGGTCCACGCGAGGTAGGCCTCAGTTTCAAGACGGTCGTCGTAGATGTCGTAATCATAGCCGATGTTGAACGGGGGATCGGCGAAAACCAGATCGATCGATCCCGACGCAACCCGTGGGAACAGTTGCAGGCAGTCTCCCGCATACAATCGATCGAACTCCAAGGTCCCGGCCTGATCCCGCCCGGGAAAACTGGCCGGGCCTGGAGGAGCCTCGGGGGCCTGGTCGCAATCCGCGTGCGATGATGTTTCCATGGGCGTGGTACGTCACTCCTCATCATAGGGTGAACCGGGATCGCCAGACCTGGAGCCGGCAGTGGTATCGTCATCGAGATCGCCGACACTGCCGTCGCCGTTGCGCTGGGGTCCACTCGGGTCGGGGGCGGTCTCGTCGATGCGATACTCGGAGAGCTTCTTGTGCAGCGTGTTGCGGTTGATGCCAAGGCGGGCGGCGGCCTTGATCTGGACGCGGTCGCAGGTCTGGAGCACCTGCTGGATCAGCTCGCGCTCAACCTGGCCGACGATGCGGTCGTGAAGGTCGTTGGCGCTGGGCCCCGCGCCGCGGATGCCCTGGCGGACGAGCTCGACGGTCAGGCTGCTGAAGTCGCCGCCGCCGCGATGGCGGATCGGCCGGGGCGCGGATTCTCCGCGCAACTGGGGCGGCAGGTGTTCGACGAGGAGCTCGGAACCCGTTCCCAGAATCACCGCCCGCTCGACATAATTCTGGAGCTCGCGAACGTTTCCCGGCCAGTCGTGTTCCCGAAGCCGACGCATGGCCTCGAGGTGGACCTTGCGCATTTCGCGCTTGTTCTGCTCGCCGTAGCGCTTGAGGAAGTAGAGCACCAGAGGCTCAACGTCCTCGCGGCGCTCGCGCAGGGGAGGAAGGTAGATCGGCACCACGTTCAGCCGGTAATAGAGGTCTTCGCGGAACCGTCCGGAATCGATCTCGTCGAGCAGATCGCGGTTCGTCGCCGCGACGATGCGGGTGTCGACCTTCTTGGTGTTGTTGTCACCAACCCGCTCGAATTCTCCTTCCTGAAGGACGCGGAGCAGCTTGACCTGGAGCTTGGGCGAGGTGCTGTTGATCTCGTCCAGGAAGATCGATCCCGTGTGTGCGGCCTCGAACCGTCCGGTCCGGTTGTCAACCGCGCCGGTGAATGAGCCCTTGACATGCCCGAAGAGCTCGCTTTCCAGCAGGCTTTCGGTCAGGGCCCCGCAGTTGACGCGGATGTAGGGGCCCGTCGATCGCGGGCTGAGGTCGTGGATGGCGCGCGCGATCAGTTCCTTGCCGGTTCCGGTCTCGCCCACGATCAGGACGCAGGCGCGCGACGGCGCAACCTGTCGGGTCGTGCGAAAGACCTCGCGCATGGCCGCGCTTTCACCGAGGACACCGGGCAAGTTCACACCCAGCGCGGAATTCTCGCTGGGCCCCGGAGCCATGGTGTGAGGGTAGAAGCTGGATCTGGTGTCGATGGCCATGGCCGCGTAACCGATGAGGCTCAAGGTTGGTGAATCGCCGGTGGCGCCGAGGTTGTGGGGACCAAGGCACTGGCGGGCCGCTTGGACTGGCCAGGTCTGGTCGCTGGTGTCGGCGACTGGGCCCGCAGAGCGCCGATGACAATTCCCGGCGCGGTGCGGAGCTGAGGATCGGCTTCCGCCCGGAATTCGGCGACGAGCCGAGCTTCCTGATTGGCCGAAACGAGCGGGCCGAATCGCTGGATACTCCGTGCGAGCTGAGAGGCACTGCCGCGGCGGAGTTCAACGGGCCGCGACGGGTCGAGCACGACGTCGGCAAGGCTCTGCTGGGCGTCCGGATCGGGTACGTCTCCGAGGGCCGATGAAGCGGCCAGGCTGGTCTCTGGCTGGTTCAGGGCGATAGTCAATGCCGGCTCGCTGGCGCTCAGGTCGGCGGCGTAGGGGCTTTTGGGTTGCCCAGCGATCCGGGCCAGGAGCGAAGCCGCCTCGCTGGCATACCCGGCACGATCGGCTTCGCTGAGCTTTGCGGGCCGCCCGCCGAGCAGGGTCTCGAAGATGGCTGCGCTGACCGGCTGGACCAGGAACCTGGCTGCCGGAAAGCTCGCCAGCAAGCTGGACCGATCGCGCTCGAGCTTGAGCGGACCGTAGATATAAACCGGCAGATTCGCGGTTCGCGCATCACTCTTGAGATTGGTCAAGATATCGATCAGGTTCCAGGCTCCATGGGGCTGTGCCTGGCTGACGACGACGAGCTCGACGTCGGCAGAGTCTGCCGCGGCCCGAAAGCCCTGATCGCCCGAGATCTCCAGGACTGGCTCGTAGCCCAACGCCTTGAGCGAGCCGGCGAGCTGGTTGCCCCGGTTCGGGTTGCCGTCGATGACCACGGCCCTGGGCGGCCTCTGCGATATCGCGAACCGGGCCAGGGTGGGAACAACCCGGCTGGAGCCGGGGAATGGCTGGGTCGGCGCAAGCTCCACGAGAGCCCTGGCGGCGGCGAACTGGACGCGTGCGCCAGGAGCCGAAAGTGCCTCGGCCAGGGGATGGGGATGGCCGGTACCGGAGAGCAGTGCCCGATCGGTGACCTGGCCCAAAGCCGTGGCCGCGGCCGCCGCCAGCTCGTCCTTGCCGTCGGCAATCGCCTTCCGCAAGACCTCCGCAAGAACGGCAGGCCCGGCCGCCACGGCCGAGGCGAACGTGCCCCGGTCCTGAGCAGGAAAGGAATTGAAGCCAACGCGGTCAATTGCTTTTTCCAGCGACAGGCTGACCAAGGCGGTGCGGGCATCAAGGTCCAGGGGCTGCAACCGCAGCGCCTCGCTTGCAAGTTGGAGCCCGAAGTATCCCTCGGCCTCGCCCCGCCTCATCGGCCGCGGCACCGGCACCTTGCGGTCCTTGTCCCAGACCCAAACGGCAATGGGATCACTCGGAAACTCGACTTGATGGCGGTGGAAGCTCCACGCGGCGTCCGTGAGTACCTGCGCCGGGCTATGAGGTTGCGCCACAAACGGCCGGCCCGTCAGACGTCCGATCGCGGCCTGGGCGGCTTCACGAACGGCGGGGGGAAACTCAACTGCGGAGGCGGGATAGGTCAGGAACGGGACAGCGCGGGAATCACCAATCGATCCCAGGGCCGTGGCTGCATCGGCCGCGAGCCGTGGATCGGAACTGTCGAGAACGGCCAGCAGCGGGGGCAAGGCGGTGCGATCGAGCCGGCCCATGTTGCGAGCCAGGAGGGCTCGTTTTTCAGGCATGATCTCCGGGTGCTGGAGCGATTCGACCAGAAAGGGCACGGCGTAAGGACCGGCTTCCTTGAGCCGGGCGACCGCGTAAGCCTGCTCTTCCATCGTGCCGGTCAACCCGGCCACGGCCCGGGAGATTCGCTCGGGCTGGGTCGCGTGCCGTCGCACGGCCGCCGTCAGTCTTTCAGCCAGGGGCTGAGCGTACTTGCTGGTCGCCGGCTGGTCCGCCAATCGCAAGATGGAACCGGCGCCGTACTTGTCACGAATCTCGACCAGAGTCGCATCGTCGGCCTGGCTTTTCATGAACGCGTCAAGGTACGGAACAGCTTTCTTGCTCTGCTCGGTCCGGACCAGGTAATCGATTGCGCTCCAGAGCTCCGTTGGGGTCCGCGGCTCCTGGGCAAACGACTCGGGCCCAGGGGCCTGGGCCAAGGCCGGGGTCGGCGCGTTCCGACCGGCCAGCACCACGGCCATGAGGACGAGAACGCTCGGAACCGGAACCGTGCCGGCACGCCCGCGCTGCATTCCGCACCCGTTCGGGAGCGCCT
>JAFAHT010000497.1 GCA_019237095.1 Planctomycetaceae bacterium | reverse complement strand
AGGACGGGCCGTGCCGTCAGTTGCCCGAGATCGACCGGCCGAGCTGCCGGACCAACACCTCGGCGTCCTGGACCATGGCCGGGCTGAGCTGATCGCGGCCCTCGAGCGCCTTGGCGAGGTATCCCCTGGCCCGAGCGGTGCGGGTGCGATCGGTGGCGAGCAGCTTGCCAAAGTGGTAGTTGAGGACCGGATGGTTGGGCGACCTGGCAAGCCCTGACTGGTAGGACTGTTCGGCATCGCTGCGGCGGCCCAGCGTTTCCTGGATGGCACCGAGCGTGTCGTAGAGTTCTCCCGGCAAAGCCGTCGCGTTCACTTGCTTCATCAGGGACTGGAGCAATTCGAAAGCCTGCTGGCTGCGGCCGAGGTACGTATGCAGGACCCAGGCCTTGTTGTTAGCGGCCTCGACCTGTGTCGGCTGCATCTTGAGCACTTGGTCATACTCGGCGACGGCCCGCTCGAACAGCGGGCGGGCCAGTCTCGGGTCGGACTGGCTTTCGGCCAGCGACAGCAGCAGGTCGCCCAGGTTCAGGTGCGCCACGGGGTTGTCAAGCATCGCGGCGGCCTTTTCCGAGAGCGGCAGGGCAAGATCGAACTGACCGGCCTTGTGATAGCCAACCCCCGCGGCCAGCACGATCGAGCCGTCCGTGTCGCGGTTGCCGATCTCGGCGGCCATGGTGCGGGCTTGCTCGAGGTCGCCAGCGCTGGCCGGCTCTCCGCCGGGTCGTCTGCTTGCCAGAAGCTGGATCAGTCTGGCCACGGCCTCGCCGTCCTGGGGATTGGATTTCAGGTCGCGCTGCAAGGCCGCGATGGCGGCCGTTCTTCGGCCTCTTGCCAGCTCGATGTCGGCGAGCGTGTGATACGCCTCGCGGAACTTCGGCTCGGCGGCGATGGCCGCTTCGAGCCGCTCGACGGCCACTCGCCGGCCGGCCTCCCGCACCGAGCCGGACGCCCCCGTCTCGGCAAGGGCCCGAGCTTCGAGCAGGATGGCGTCGAGGCGGTCCTTGTTCGCGTCAAGCGCGAGTCTCGCCTGCTTGAGCGCCTCATCGGCGTCGCGCAGCTTCATCAGCTCCTGGCCCAGCAAGACGCGCACGTCGGGCTGCATGGGGTTTCGTTCCAGAGCCTCCTTGTAAGCCTTGGCGACCTCCTCGGACTTGCCCTGACGGGAAAGCAGGCGGGCCCGAAGCATCGGCCCCGTGGTCGACGCCGGTGCGATCTTGTCGATCTCCTCAGAGATTGCGATTGCCCGGTTGAGGTCTCCGCCGCGGGCTGCCAGATCGCACTCGGCTTGCAGGAAGACGACGCTTCGGGGATAGCGTTTGCGGTAGTCGCGGATCATGACCAGGGCTTTTTCATCGAGTGTTCGCTGGCGATCGGCCTTTCCCGCCACGGCTGCCTCACCGGCCTGCAGCGAGAGAATCTGCACCAGCGCGGCGGCCAGGTTCGCGTCGTCGGGCGTCACCTCGATCAGTTTGCGAAGGACCTGCTCGGCCTTCTCGTACTCTTTCCGATCCCGGAGCACATCCACCAGGAG
This sequence comes from Planctomycetaceae bacterium, assembly GCA_019237095.1. Lineage (GTDB taxonomy): Bacteria > Planctomycetota > Planctomycetia > Isosphaerales > Isosphaeraceae > Aquisphaera. The sequence continues at coordinate 9,825 of JAFAHT010000497.1, read as the reverse complement.
CCGCCGAAATGTTCCCTTGGGGTCGTCATTGGTCTTCGACTCGACGAACGCGATAGCCCCCTTGTGATCGCCCGTGGAGGCCAGCAGGAGGTACTCTGCCTGGACCAGCTCGATCGACTCGGGTTGCACGGTCAGCCCGCGCTCGAGCACCTCGCGGGCCCGCGTCACCTTCGTCGCGGCCGGCGGCATCTCGTTTTCGACCGCGGCGAGCATCAGGAAAAAAGCGGCCGGCGTCTTTTCCGGATTCTTGCCCGTCAGCTCGATGGCCCTCTTCAGGACGGCGGCCGCCTCGTCGAATTTCTTGGCACTCATGTCGATATAGGAGCGCGTGACGACGCCCGCGGCATTGGTGGGGTTGACCTTCAGCACATAGTCAATCTGTGCCAGGGCCGCGGCGTCTTCTTTCTGCTGGCGGTAAAGATTCGCGCCCCGCACCCGCTCGTCGTCGCTGGGGGGGTTCTTGGGGTCGTTGAGAATCGCCGCCAGCTCACGCTTGGCGATCGGCCACTGGTGTTTGGCAACGTAAGCCGTGACCAGTTGCCAGCGGTCGGCGCGGCTGAGTTTGCCGGTCGCGCTGTTGTGTTTGAGCTCCTCGAAGCGGCGAATCGCATCGTCGAGCTTGCCGGATTGGAGCTCGAGGTTGGCCAGCGCCGACTGGGCCGCCGACATGAGCGTGACGCCCGCATCGATTTCCTTGCTGGGCCGGTTCTTGACCAGGTCTTCAAGCGCCTTGGTCGCCTGCGAAAGCGAGCCTGTCTGACTGTCGAGCTGGGCTTTCCAGAACTGGACGATCTTGTTTTCCGGGTCCTTCTTCAGGGCATCGTCGAAGTGCTCGAGCGCGGCGGAGACGTTTTTCCGCTTGAGCGCGAGCTGTCCTTCCAGAATGTCGCCAGTGGCGGCTTCACTCCAGCGCTTGCGGATCCTGGCGATGGTCTCCGCCGCCGCGTCGAGGTCGTTCTGCTGCATGTCGATCTGGGCGACCTGGACCAGGGGTGAGGAATTCTCGCACCGCTCCGCGAGCGCGAGCAAGAGTTCGCGAGCCTCCTTGGGACGCTTGAGCGATTCGGCGAGAATCTGGCCGCGCATCAACGTCAGCGTGACGTTGTCGGGATCTTCGACGAGGAACTCCTTGAGCAGTCGATCGGCCTCGTCGGGCTTGCCGTCCTTGTTCTGCATGGCCGCGTCAAGCCCGGCAAGCTCCGGGGAACGGGGGAACCGCGCACGCGCCTGGCGAAGCAGCTTGCGGGCCTCGTCTGTCCTGCCCAGCTCTTCGTAAATCAGGATGGCGAGATTCTCCGTGCCCGGCCCCCCTTGTCCGCTGGCCCGCAGCCGATCGATCCGCGCCAGCGCCTCGTCATGATGTCCAAGCTGCACCTCGATCTGGGCCTGGCGCAGCGCCACCGCCGGGCCACCACCCTGTTCCAGGGCCGCGGCTTTCTGGAATTCTTGTGCCGCGCGCTGCAGGTCCCCGGAACCGTGCCGGGCCTGGTAGAGCTCGCCGCTGATCTGGTGGAGTGTTCCCTTCAGCTCAGGGGGAATCGTCCCCTCGGCAAACTGGCGGAATAGCGCTTTGAGGATCGGTTCGGCCTCTTCGGGATAGCCCGCCTGAAGAATCGTCCAGGCCGCCCAGAATTGATACTGGGGCTCGAGGTTGCCCATCCGCAGGGCGCTCTGGAGATACTGCCGGCCCAGGCTCTGCTCCTGGTTGAGAACCAGCGCCACCCCATAACGAGCTTGCGCCTCGGCAAGCGCGGGAAGCTGCGCCGCCGCCAGCTTCAAATGGTTCAAAGCGCTGGCCCGGAGCTTGGGCTGCGCCGGCTGCACCATCTCGTTCTTCCGGCCCGCCTGCGCAGTGGCGCGGATCAGGCCAGACTGCTCGAGGTCGATGGCTCCCTGGAACAGGTGCCCCAGACCCTGAAATCTAGGCTCCGACGAGGACAGCAGGGCCTGGACGTGCGTCGCCGACTTCTCGTAACGGGCCTCGTCGTCCTGTTTGGAGAGGGCCATCTCGACGGCCACGGCATGCAACCCCATGACCGGGATCACGCTCGCCGGCTGGGCGGCGGCGGGCTGTCGCAGCGCCTCCTCGATCACCTGCAGGCAGCGATCGCGCTGCTGGCGGAACCTGAGATGATCGGCGTAGCTCAGGTAGATCTGAAGATCGGATTTCTGGTTGGCGCTCAAAACCTTCTGGAAGATTCCCTCGAGCTCGAGCTCGATGGCGTCGGCCCGGCGAAGGACGGTGCCATCGCGGCCGTCTGTCTGCTTCGACTTGCGTTGCACCAGCGCGCGCTGGGTTTGCTCCAGAAGCTGGCTGAGCCGGGTCACTCGCCCGGAGGCGAGCTCGGGGTCGGCAACAAGCTCCTTGACGTGGCCGAGCAGGCTATTGACCTGGCCTTGCAGCGGGCCTTCACCCTTCTGCATCTGGATCTCAACCGCCTCGATCCGCACCCTGGCCATCCGGTCAACCGGGCCGGCATCGGCGGGCAGAACGATCGACCGCGCCTGCGAGAAGGCCTCGTCGCGAGCCTTGTCGTCACCGGTTGCGATCGCCAGCCGGGCCCGGATCAAGCACTGGCGCATCGCCGGGGCATTATGCGCTTCGAGCACCTTGAGATGCCGCTTGACCTCCGGCACATTGGGCGACCGCGACTCGAGCTCCGCGAACGCCAGGATGAAATGAGCGTCGCTGTTCTCGGCGTCGACCTTGAGCACCTCCCTGGCCCAGTAGACCGACTCCGAGTCGTTGTCCTGGTTCATGGCGGCCTCCAGGAGCTGCACCCTGGGCCCGCGTGCGCTCTTGTCGAACTTCACCGCCTTGACCAGGTGATCGACCCGCTCCGCTTTGAGCGTCTCTTGACGATCGGCGGGCGCCGTCCTGCACCAGTCGCGGTACAGGTTGGCGAATTCCTCATGGATCGCGGCGCTTTTGGCGTCGTACTGGAGCGCCTGTTTGAAATAGATCACGGCATCGTCAAAGCGGCCAGCGGCAGCCGCGGTCCGGGCCTGCTTCAGGACCCCCTGCGCCGACCTGGGAACGAGAGACCAAGCCATGGCGATCACACCGACCACCGTGACCACGGAAAATACACCTGAAAGGATGAGCAGTGGTTTCCAGCGTACGGTCATCGGGCTTTACTCCTTCGGCTCGAGGTGCCGTGCCGCGCGCCATGGTCGCCTCCGCGCAGAGGGGCCATCCGGGCCCTCTGGCGGACCATTGATTCGCGGCGTTGAGAATCGTCAGGAGATCCTCGGAAACGATCATGGGAATCACGTTCAGAAGGTGCGTGAGCGGCCGGGAACCTGAAGTTCGGCTCAGGCGAGCGAGCGGAGGTGTGAGTGGGAAGTGGCAACGCCATTTGCCCTGATACCTCGTCGAGGTCGCATTCCATTGCCGTTGAATCCCAGAATCCGGGCACCGCATACCATAGATATTCCCCGCCCGGACATCAAGCGCAATATTCTCGGGATGCCCGCGAGCCCGCGAGTTCACGTCACACCGCGAACGCATCGATCCGGGTGCGGCCAGAACGACCACCCAGGCGCCCTCGCTCGCGAATCGTGCCTGCCTTTTTCCGACAAGCTCGGTACCCCATGGCTTTTTGAGAACGGGGGTCGGTCGCCGACAAGATTAGACCGATCGAGTTCCAACGGTCCCTCGTCCTTTGTCGGTTCATCTTCTTGAAGTGGTTGACTGGCGAAATCGGAGCAACAAGAGACTGAGGCAACATCCCGCCAGTTGAACACATCGAGGAATCCCATCATGCGACTGCCAAGCTAGCGGCAGAGATTGTTCCTTGAGACTACCTTGGTGAATCGTCGGGGTCGGCACTGTCCAGGCGCCCCTCTTGCTCACGAACGGCGGCCAGCTCTGGCGGATCGACGGAAGTCCTGTGGAGCTTATTACATCAGGCCGAGACCTCCGTCGTGACCGATGCCGCGAGTGGAAGCTGAAGTCCCAGCCAATCGCGAATCCTGGGGATACGACGAAGGAGGGCCCATTCCAGGAGCAGCACTGCGATCAAGGACGCGCCGAACAGCGGCAAGTAGATCCCGAACAGCACGATCAGGATGAAAAGCCCGGCCGAGAACTGAGGGCGCGGCGCAGGGCCCGGCGCACCCAAGACGCCGGGTTCCCGCCGCCGCCACCACATGACTACTGAACTCACGCTCAGTAGGATCAGGCCTACGGCAGTGACCAGCCCCAGGAGCTGGTTGGGCCAACCGAAGAGTTGCCCTTCGTGGACGGCGATGCCAGTGCCGACGATCCTGTCGATGAGGTGACGGTCCTTGAAATCTTTGCGTTCCTTGATCGCGCCGGTCGCGCCGTCCACCACGAGGTCCACGCGCCTGGGACGATTCGGAGTCATCGACTTCGCGGTCCAATCACCAGAACCGCGAGCGGGAGGTTCGATGACCACGGGCGCGAGCAGATCGAGCGGGCGGAGAGTCGCGACGATCCTGTCGACGGCGGTCAGGTCGCTTGGAGTAACCCCGCGGTCCTGGCGCCAGCCCCGGCCAGATCTCGCGTGATGGTCGTCGTGCTCACCCGTCGGGCCCGCCGATTTGGATTCGGCGGTCGAGGGTTGCCCGTTCGTCCAGTCCTGCCGCGCCACGGCCGTGCCGGTCAGACGTCTTACGTTCTTGAAGTAGTCGCCCCAGAACTTCGCCCAGGGCAAGCCGCTGAACAGCAGGAAAAGTGCCAGGCCGGAGATCCAGAAGCCGGTGACGCCGTGGAGATCGCGCCAAAACATGCGAGAGCTACCGCCAAGGCGCGGATAGACAATTCCGCCCAGCGTCTTTGCCTTCCGCGGCCACCACAAGTAGAGGCCGGTGAGAATCATAGTGATCGCCCACGACGCCGCCAGCTCCACGACCGCGGAACCGCGATTACCCATGAGAAGCTCACCGTGTAAGCGGAAAAGGACTTTCATGAATCGAGCGTCCTCATCGACCGTCTTGAGAACTTGCAGTGTTTCCGGATGCAAATACACACGGGTCGCCTTTCCATCCTTACTCACGATCACCCGGGCGGCACTACCGACATCCTCCGGCACCTCGTAGGCGTTCAATGTCGAACCGGGAATGGCCGCGAGGGCGGCGCGGATCTGGTCGGCAGCGCTCGCGGGACGATCCTTGATCGCAAGATTGTCGTAATGGCGGTCGATCCACGATTCGATCTGCGGTTTGAAAAGGTAGATCGACCCGCTGCTTGCGAGAACGATGATGAACGGGATGCAGAACAGGCCCGCGTAAAAATGCCATCGCCAGACGGCCCGATAGTCGGGCCAGGGTTTGCGAGCACTCGGTTGCTCCGTCTCGATCATGGGAAACCTCCAGAGTCCGGTCTATTGTAGGCAGTTACTCGGACACGCGGTCGGGTCCGACCGCGCGCCCGAGAACCAGGGATGAGAAAACCCGGCCCGTCAGAATGCATCCGCCGAGATCACTTCGCCGCCCGCGATCGTCGAGATGGCGCGAAACGTCTGCAGGCTCACGCTGTCCTTCATGAACTGGACGTGCCCGTCGAGCATCAGCATGTTGACACCTCCCGCATGAAAGCTCCGCGGCCCGGTTACGGCGGCGTTGCGCCCGGCGTCGGTGCAGTCCGGATAGGTGCTGTTCGGCGTGTAGAAATGGTTATAAGACGCCATGATGAAACTGCCGCGCGACCATTCGCGGCCTCGGTCTCCCGACCACTGGTCAGGGGTGGCGCAGGGGGGAACCGACGTGCTCGGCGGCAGGAAATCGGACGACGGGAAGGTCAAGAGGATTTCTGACGTATTGAACAGGGCAAATTGCCTCCTCGAGTCCGAGGGCGAGGAACTCCCCGGCGAGGTATTGATGTTGTTGCCCATGATCGTCTCGCTGTAACCCGCGGTGTTGCTGAGCCCGTCGGTGATCGCGGCGAAGCGAATCGCGCTCGTGTTGTAGAACGGCCCATCCGGGAGCGCCGCACCGGCCACGACATTGAAGTTGCCGTTATTGATAGTCCCGGTGCCGGAATTCGACACATAGTTTGTCCCGCCCCAGTTTGTCGGGTCCACTCTTTGCTGCCCGTCACTCGGGCAGAGGAATGTCTGGATCACCGCCGACTCCACGGTCGTGTTGGTGGGATAAGGCAACTGATTGGTTTCCGACGGGAATGCAAAGTTGATCGCGTTGTACATGTTCGCTGCCTCGATGTAGTTGAGCAGCGAAGCCAGCGACGACCACAGGTACGGATAGCCGTACCGGCCTGACGGCAGGACGTTCCACGCCACCTCGTAATTGTGGACGGCGATGCCGATCTGTTTGAGGTTATTGGTGCACTGAATCCGCCTCGCCGCCTCCCGGGCAGATTGAACGGCGGGGAGCAATAACGCGATCAGCACGGCGATGATCGCGATGACGACCAGCAATTCGATCAAAGTAAAGGCTCGGCGATTCACGAGAAGCACTCCTTAAAATGCGTGCAACGATCGGTAGTTATCGGCGGACGTGTTTGCACCACCGCACCGGTCGCCCAGACCGCTCCACGAGTTCGACGAGCGTGAAGCCAGGGCGGCAAGGTATAGGAAATCCCCAGAGCCGGACCTTGAGGACGTGGAACGACAGTAATGCCAACGACCCGAGGGCCGCGGAAGGTGGGGGAACCGCGATTCATGGACGGACGTTACCTGGCCCCCGGACACACGGAGAACGTGCAGACGGGGTTTCGATGCGTCGATGGCGATGGCCTGGAATGAATCAGGCGACGACCAGACCCTCTGGCGGCTTATCGATGCGAGAGGCTCGCCGAGCCGGAAGGATGCAACGAGAGGAGGAAGGGAAGAGCCGCCCAGGCGTGCCGGGCCGTACGCGCCCAATCATCGAGAGCGTCGCGACCTTACCGAGGGGACCGACCGACGGGGAACTCGGAAGCCCTGAATCCCCGCAGGGGGCGGAGTTCAAACAGGGCCCCGTGTCCGCTTCGCGTCCCTGCGGAATTGGCTCGGGAGCGGACGGCCGAGCCGTCGTCTCGGTGGGACCGCAGCAGCAAGACGACCCGCGACATTTCGGACCGCACTTGCAGTGATGAGAATGTGCCTCAGAATCAAAGCCGTGGCTGCGCAACACCGATGAGGCGGATACAGAGCCGCCCGGAAGCAAGACGTAGAGGAGCACGGCTGCGAGTAAGAGCCCCGGTCGATATTCAAGACAGGTCTTTTTCCGTGAGTCCGGTCTCACGCCGGGAGGCCTTCGTTGCAGAAGGGAGAAAATCTCAAGATGCTATATTCGAGAACGACACGGCCGGTGTCAAGACAGATGGAGTTGTCAATAAGCGTCGGACGAGACGACCTCGCCGCTGCCGATGGTACCCAGGGCGCGCCAGGTCATCCAGTTGATCGTGCTCTTGACGAAGTGGACGCTCCCGTCGCCGAACAGGACGTTGACGCCGCTCGGATGATAGCTGCGCGCGGTGACGGCCGCGTAGGTCGGCCCGCCGTTGTTCTCGTCCTCGGAGCTCATATCGACGTCTGTGTTCTGCGGCCCGACCAGAACTTTCCTGACCGTCACGGATTTTGGGGGTGCCGTCTTCGCCGGTTTTCACGAGGCGCCGAGGTTTCGGTGTCGAAGTCGGAACTCCTTGTGGCCGAGCAAGTTGAGCGCGCCGATTTTTCGTCAGCCGCCATCTGTTCAGCAAAGCCTCCTGCCGTTCCCGAGGTCGTGAAACGCCACCGAAAACCGCCGGAAGGCCGTGTTTTGCAGGGATTTCACGAACCGCCCCCAAAATCCGTGACGGTCAGGAAAGTTCAGAAAGACGAATCCAGGACGGCCGGGCCGGAGTATTCATTCCCGGGGAGACGAGATCATCATCTGGGGCCCTGTCTTCCCCGGGTGGCCCGGGATGGCCGCCCGGCCCCTTATCCCACTCTTCACGGAGAATCGTCGATCATGCGCGAGTCCTCTTCGGTACCGGCCTTGGTCGCCCTCACCCTTGCCTTTCTCCTTGCTCTCGCATCGGCCCGCTGCGCCGACGTCAACAACGCGGTGACGATCACCGGCGACGGCATCCGTGCCAAATGCACGCTGAAGGAGGCCCCATCCTGCCAGAACGTCCTCGTGGTCCGCCAGGGGGGCAAGGAGGGCAAGTACTACCTGGCAAAGAACAAGGTCGCCAACGACTTCCACCACGACAGCGGGATCTGCTCGGCGACAAAGGACGCGCCGATCCGGACCATCGCGATCGGCACGGTCAAGGAGCAGGGCGGCAAGAAGGTCCTGACTGCCACCAAAGATCGAAATGGCCGAGTGATCCCACCCGACGGGTGCCGCGCGGCGGTCGCGAATGCGCTCTTCGTGGGGACAGCCGGGGCCTCGGAACGTGCCCCGAGCCCCAAGATCCTTCGAGTCGACACCACAGTCCAACAAGCTATGAGGACCACCGAATATGAGCCTCAATTCTCACTCACCTCGCTTCGACCCGCGCTGGCTGTTCCCGGCGATCGGGACGGACGGGGCAGAGCTGTACGGGGCGCCGGACGCGTCCCCCTGCTCCGCGGCCGAAGAATCGACGAACGACCCGACCAGACGTGATTTCGATGAGGCGCTCGAGCAGATCGGGTCGGACGGGTGCTGGTTCTGTCCCCTTTGCGAGGCGATCGAACCCGCGATGCTCTGCACTTGGGTGAGGTCGCTGGCTTCTCAGGCCCACAGGATTCTCACCCGAATGCCCTGCGTCAACTACGAGGATGGGCACGAACTGCGACAGCAACTCGCCCTTCTCCAGATGGAGATCGACCGTCTCCGGCGGTTCCACTCGCTGCGGTTCGATGAACTCCAGCGGTGGCTGGACAGTCTCGTCCAGCGGGTCGAGGACTGCTGTTTTGAGGAATCAGCCTAATTGGTGACTGGGACTGTCATCGCAGCACGGTGAGAATTCAGTAACACACTCAAACCGTGGCGTGCGACGGATCAGTAGTGGGCTGAGAACCAGCCGGCCGGATCGCGCCACAATTCTTCAGGGAAAGGACGAATGACGATGGAAAAGCAATCGCGATGGCTCTTCCTCCCCGGTAGCGGGACCGCGCCGCCGGCGACGATCCTGATTCGACTGGCCGTCGGAGGCGTCTTCTGCGCCTCGGGCCTGATCAAGTTCCTCTACCCCGACCAGGGCGTCGGCCGGTTCGCCAAGCTCGGGATCCCAGCCCCCGAGTTCCTGGCGAACTTCGTGGGCGTCGTGGAGATCGCTGCCGGCCTCCTCCTCGTGGTGGGACTGGCCACCCGCCTGGCGGCGATCCCGCTGGTTTTCAACATGCTCGTGGCGATCGGCACGAGCAAGCTTCCGCTGCTCTTTGGCCCCGGGCCCGAGCCGGTGGCTGCTGCCCCCAAGGTCGGGCTCTGGGCGTTTGCCTACCAGTCCCGGCTCGACTTCACTATGCTCCTGGGCTGCCTTTTCCTGCTCGTCGCAGGGGCCGGGGCCTGGTCGCTGGACGCCTGGCGGGCTGCTGCGGTGAGGGGATCGAGCCGGGAAGACGGCGATCACAGCGATGGAGACCGGTTCGAGGTCGTCTCCGCCCCGCCACGTGGCCGGACGTGCTCAACCCAGGTATCACACGCAGAACCAGAGAAGCTGTCACCGAGTATCATCGGGCCTGCACGGTCGGGGACAGCTTCTCTGGGATGAGGCCAACGTGTCGCAGGCGGCCGAGGTAGGGAGCTGACAACGATGAGCGCGACCGAAACCTCGCCCCCGCCCTTGGGCCCGAGCCTCAGCGACGAGGAGCTGATGGGCCAGCTCGCCGCCGGCCGGCAGGACGCGCTCGGCCCGCTCCACGGCCGTTACGCGTCGCTGATCTTCAA
>JAFAHT010000481.1 GCA_019237095.1 Planctomycetaceae bacterium | reverse complement strand
ATCGGAGAGGAGACATTGCAATGGACGATCTCCCCACCCGTGGCAATGCCAATCTTCGCCCCGTCTTGAGACCCGACCCACTCCCGCTCGACACATGACCGACGGCCGGAGAACCGAAGATCAGGACTTCGACTTCTTCTTCCCGCGAAGCCGGTCGGCCAGCAACAGCAGGCCACCACCGGCGAGCACAAAGGCGCTGATCCCGGCGCCCACCGCAATCTCTGGCGCGCCACGTTTGAAACGTTTGAAGCTGGCATTGTCACTGGCATGCGCTTCGGCTTCGACGCTCTGGGCGTACGCGTCAGCCGCGAGCCCGATGAGCAGGAAGGCAAGCAGTCCGAACCTTCGTGTGACTGTCAAAAAGCCAGACATCAGCGTACCAACCTTGTGTTTGCTCAGCATTGTTGTTCCCTTCGCTTGAGATCGTGATAGTCCCGAGGCCTCCTAACTCACTCTCGACGCAAGGCAGCAGCCCGGAGTTGCTCTCAACTCTCACAGTTTCCTGAATCTATGTTCGGCATCTCCGGCTGAGTTCAGATCGCTGTGAGACGTACTCCGCTGGGTGCCTACACACCCACGCTGCATTGTAGCCGCGCAGCAATCCATTTTCAACACCTTAGCGAACGACTCAAGAAATAGTCAAAAAAAACAGAAGGGAATGCCCCTTCTTCTCTGTTGTGGCTTGGGGCGGGTTTTCTACGGTCAGGAATGAGGGACTTTCTGAAAAACATGTCGAACGTCAGATGGACTCGCAGGCAGGTCGGCGCGCGCTGCCTCCGGCTGCGGCTCGGCCCACCGAAGCTTATGAAATCGGTCCGGAGAGGAAAGAACCCCGATTTACTCGCGCCGGTCAACCCGCCTGGCGATGGTGGCCTCAAGCCATGCCGTGCGTTCCGGCTCCGTCGCCGCGAAGGGCGACCATTCCTCGCGGATGAGGTCGATGTCGATCCTGTCGCGGTTGCCTGTCAGCAGGGTCTCGATGTCGGCCTGGTCCTGGGCCCGGAAGGCGACCATCTTGGTGAGGATGAGCCCCTCGGCCGTGGCCACATGGAGCGAATGTCCCTCGGACCATTCCATGGACTGGGCATCGGCGAGCGTTCGGCCGTAGAAGGGGAGAACTGGCTTGAGCCAGTCGATGCGCACCTCTCCGAACCTGAAAGCGGTGACGTGATGCTGGACATATTCCTTGATGACGACCGCCGGGTCGAGCGTGAATCCCCGCTCGACGAGGTCATCGAGCAGGCCGGGCAACGCGACCTGCGGCACATCGAGCAGGAAGTCGACGTCTTGGGTGAATCGGGGGCGCCCGCGCATCATAGTCGCAAGCCCGCCGATGAGCGCGTGCCGGATCGACCGGGCAGCGAATGCCTCGGCGAGGGAGTCAACGGCCTGGACCAGTTCGTCCGCCAAGAGGTCGCGCTCAGCGTGCATGACGTGCGATGAACTCCCGGGTGATATGTTGGGCGAGGAGTTCCTGTTCCTCGGAATACTGTTTGAGCCAGGCCGCCTTGGGCGACTTCCGCAGGATCAGGGCACCGGCGTTCAGGATGCCCCGGATCGATCGGAGTCGCTTCTCTGGTGTGAGTGCCTGAAACCTCGCGACTTCCTCGAGGATCACCTCGGCGTCGCTTGGGAACTTGATGGGCAGGTTCATAGTCTCTCCTCGTATCTCTTTTGGCCGATCGTTATTGTAGCAAACAAGAAGCCGACGCGAAGGATTGAAAGTGATGCCTGCCCCTGCGGAGTTATGGCCCAAGGTTCAAGACGCGCGGGATGGCTCAAAATGCCGGAAGACCCGGCGGCACCAGCCCAGCCCGCGCCTGCCAGGAAAAAGCCCGAGACGCAAGGGCCGCGTGGAAGCTCGGGTCCAGATTGACCGCGCGTGGCACTGACAGGTTGAACTCGTGTCGCTTTCCCGCCATCCTGGGAAGAAAGGTCCGGCAGCATCATCGCCGCCAGTCGCGCTGCTGGAGCGAGGTCCTCCGCACATTCTCGAGGCGACCATGACAATACTCCAGCGGACGCTCAGTTGGTGGATTCTCTCGGCGACGGCCTTCCTGCCCGGGATGACGAGCGGCACGGCCGCGGCGGCGAAGGCCGATGATGACGACGCGGCCGCGGCGGCGAAAACCGAGGAATTGCTCAAAGCGATGACCTTGGACGAGAAGATCGGCCAGATGACGCAGGTCGATCTCAAGGCCATCAAGGACAAGGCCGACATCGCGCGGTACGCCCTGGGCTCGATGCTCAGCGGCGGCGATTCCGACCCTGACGACATCACGGCCCTGGGCTGGGCCAGGACACACGACGAGCTCCAGTCGTGGGCACTCAAAAGCCGGCTCAAGATCCCCCTCATCTACGGGATCGACGCAGTGCACGGGCACAACAACGTGGATGGGGCGGTCGTCTTCCCCCACAATATCGGCCTGGGAGCGATGCGCGATCCCGGCCTGGTCGAGAAGGCCGCGCGGATCACGGCACTGGAAATGGTCGGCACCGGAATCCGCTGGGCGTTCGCCCCCTGCCTGGCCGTCGCCCGCGACGAGCGGTGGGGCCGCACGTATGAGAGCTTCGGCGAGAATCCCGAGCTCGCCGAGGTTATGGGCGCCGCGGCGGTCCGCGGACTCCAGGGCGCGACGCTGGGAGAGACCACGTCGGTGCTCGCCTGCGCCAAGCACTTCGTGGGCGACGGCGGCACCACGCGGGGCGTGGACCAGGGACACACCGAGTGCGATCTCGCCACCCTGAGGAACATTCACCTGCCCGGATATCTGGGGGCCATCAAGGCGGGCGCTTCATCCGTCATGGCCTCGTACAGCAACTGGAACGGCAAGAAGATGCACGGTAATCATGATCTTCTGACCGACTTACTCAAGAAGGAGCTCGGGTTTCACGGTTTCGTCGTTTCCGACTGGGCAGCCATCGACCAGCTCTCGCACGATTACAAGACGGCCATCGAGACCTCGATCAACGCCGGCATCGACATGGTCATGATCCCCAACGGTCCGGGACGGAAGAACAACTACATCGAGTACATCACCCTGCTCAAGGACCTGGTGAACGAGGGCAAGGTTCCCCAATCCCGGATCGACGACGCAGTCAGGCGCATCGTGCTCGTCAAGTCGCGCATGCACCTGTTCGACCATCCCTTCTGCGAGGCGGCGCTGACCTCGGCGGTCGGAGCGGCCGAGCACCGCCAGGTCGCGCGCAAGTGCGTGCAGAAGTCGCTCGTGCTGCTGAAGAACGAAAAGAGCACGCTACCGCTCTCGAAACATGCCAGGCGGCTGGTCCTGGCGGGTCGGGCGGCCGATGACCTGGGAATTCAGTGCGGCGGCTGGACGATCGCCTGGCAAGGCAAGAGGGGCAACGTGATGCGCGGCGGCACGACGCTCCTGACCGCTGTCCGCCAGGCCGTCGGGCCAAACACCGAGGTGACGCACTCGGCCGACGGCTCGGGCGTCGCGGGGGCCGACGCGGTGATCGTCGCGATCGGCGAGCGTCCCTACGCCGAGATGCGGGGCGACCGCAAGGGTCTGAACCTTCCGCGGGCAGACCTGTCCGTCTTGAAGACGGCGAATGAGGCTGGCGTGCCGGTCGTGACCGTCGTCTTTTCGGGCCGGCCGGTCCTGCTCGGCCCGATTCTCGAGTCGAGCGACGCGGTGCTCGCCGCCTGGCTTCCCGGTACCGAGGGCCACGGCATCGCCGATGTCCTCCTCGGCGACGTCAAGCCGACCGGCAAGCTCCCCCATACCTGGCCTCGGTCGATGGACCAGATTCCCTGCAACCTCGACGATGGCACCGCCAAGGACCCGCTGTTTCCATATGGTTTTGGGCTGACTTATTGAGATCGGGGCCCTGAAGACCGTACAGAGGTCGAACCGCGGCAACGAGCTCGCCAGGCCTCAGCGCCGAACACCGCCGACCCAGGGCGATCCTACGATGCTGGGTCGCCTCTCAGGGCCCAGGAGACGGCGGGGTCTTGACCGAACAAAGTGCGACCTTGGTGACGCATGCGAATAGCAGTGATCTTTGGTACGCGACCTGAGGCGATCAAGATGGCCCCGGTCGTCCGTGAGCTGCGCACCAATTCCAGGGCGAAAGCGGCCATCCAGACGTTGGTGGTCGTCACGGCGCAGCATCGCGAGATGCTCGACCAGGTGCTCAGACTCTTCGAGATCGAGCCCGACGTTGATCTTGATGTCATGCGCCCTGGCCAGGACCTGGCAGGCCTGACGGCGCGTCTGATCGAGGGTCTGGACCGACTGTTGTTGGAGACGGCCCCTGATCTGGTACTCATTCAGGGCGACACGACGACGGCCCTCGCCGCGAGCCTGGCAGCCTACTACCGGAAGATTCCGGTGGGTCACGTCGAAGCTGGCCTGCGCACCCGGAACCGTTACAGCCCGTTCCCGGAGGAGATGAACCGGCACCTGGTCGATACGCTTGCCGTACACCACTTTGCACCGACCGCCTGGGCGGCCGACAACCTCAAGCGGGAAGGGATCGCCGCTGAAAGGATTGTCGTAACAGGGAGCACGGCAATCGACGCGCTGCGGCTGACACTCGAGCAGTCGCGCCAGCGAGGTGCTGACGACTTTCGCCACCGCGCGGCGGAGCTCGCCGGAATCGTGGATCGCCACAGCCCGATCGTGCTCGTGACCAGCCACCGGCGGGAGAGCTTCGGCATCGGCCTGGAAGGAATCTGCGAGGCACTCATCGACCTCACGAAGCGGTTTGAGAATCTGGCGATCATCTACCCGGTGCACCCCAACCCGGACGTTCGGACCACTGTCGCCACGGTGCTGGCCGGACACGAGAGAATTTACCTCACCGATCCTCTCGACTACGACGTGTTCTGCCACCTGATGGCCTCGAGCCGGTTGATCCTGACGGACTCCGGAGGGATCCAGGAAGAGGCCCCAAGCCTGGACAAGCCCGTGCTCGTACTGCGGGATACCAGCGAGCGGCCGGAGGCCGTCGAGGCCGGCGCCGCGCGGGTCGTCGGCACCCAGCGAAAGGCGATCACCGCGGCGGCCGTCGAGCTGCTGACCGATCCGGAGGTATATGCGAAGATGGCCGGCGCAATCAATCCCTACGGCGACGGTTGTGCCGCACAGCGGATCGTTGCCCACCTCATGGGGCACGATCAGATCATCGCCCCCGCAACCAGGATAATGCTGAAATGATCACTTCAAGATACTAGACGACTTCGCCCCGGTCGGCTGGCCTGATGGGGACATCACGCGATCGAGTTCAGGGAGCAGAAGAGACAGGAACTGAGCACAAGGATCTGCTTTGGGATCGACTGCGACTCCGCCTGTTTCCCTCACGATGTAAAGCTTCGAGAGCATCGGCTCGGCAGCGAAAGCCCAGCGTGGATTCTCAGGCGCGGACCAGCCGCTGGACCCATGCCACGCCCAGTAGAGCCGCAGGCGGGACGGCTTGGTCCCTGCCCGGCTGGCAATGGCGGTCTGAAACTCCGCAGCTCGTTCCGGGACATCGTATCGGTGGACAAACCTCTCGCTGTTGACCAGCGAGTAGCCGGCCCCCGGATAACATACGTCGGGCGTGTGGGTCGAAATTTTGCCAGGCAGGCCGCAGAGCAGCAGGACCGACACGGTGAGTTCCTTCGTGGGATTTGTGTAGACTCGGGAGATTTGTCCCACGGCGCCGGCCATGGCCAGCTCCCCCGGAGGGATCGCTCGCGAGGTCGCGGTCCAGTCGCCGAGGACCGTGGGCACGGATTCCAATCGGGCGGCCAGGTCGGCGAGTGCCGGGGCCGTTCCCCACCGATTGGTCCAGGCGCCATGAACAAGGCCGGACCCGACAATCAAAGCCAATGCAGCGACGGTATAGATGGGGTTTTTCATGACACTGCTTCGGTCTCTGTCGTGGTTTTCGCTGCATCAGACGGGGTGGAATGGTACCCCCCTGCGTACGCTGAGTAGTATTTGTCGCCGTAGTTACTACGATCGTGGGCCCCCGTCACAACGGCGCCAAGCACCTTGACCCCCAGGGCCGCGATCCGCTGATAGGCTGCCAGAATCTTGGTCTTCCGGCTCACATCGGCAAGGATTGAGAACAGAACCGCATCCACTTGCTGGGCAATGATCAGGGCGTCGGCAACCGGCAAGATCGGCGAGGAGTCAACGATCACAAAATCATATTGCTCCTTGAGCCGGGCGAAGAGACCGCCCAGCCCTCCCTGCGACAAGATCCTCAAAGTCTGCGGGTCACATTGTCCGGCGGTAATTACTTTGAGCTCCTCGACGGCCGTGAAGACGATCACGTCATCGAGTGCAACCTCGCCTTTGAGCAACTCACTCAGGCCAGGATTGGGGGTCAGATCGAAAAGGCGGTGAATCGACGGGCACCGCAGGTCGGCATCGATAAGCAGAGTTTTCTGACCACTTCGGGCCAGGCTGGTCGCCAGATGGCTGGCCAGGGATGTCTTTCCTTCACCCGGCAGAGCGCTCGCGATCATGACCACCCGGTGCGAGCCCGAATGGGCTGCATGGATCAGCATCGTGCGGGTGGCGTCGATCGATTCGAGGAGCAGGCTGTGCCAGTAGCGGTCCTTCTCCTGATGCGCTATGACGCCGTTTCGTCGCGCCCTGGCCGGCAGCATCGGCAAGGACCCGACCACCGCGAGCCCCAAGTCCCCCACGACCTCATCGGCCGAGTCGACTTTCCGGGTCTGCAGCTCCAGAAATGCGATCAAGAATAGAGTTCCCAAGAACGAGCCGAGCGCGATCATGCCAAATGCCATGTACCACTTTTTCGCGTTTCTGGTAGTCGGGGGAACGGCATCTTCGATCAGACTGATTCGCGGGGGTGCTTGAACTTCGATGTCCAACTTCTCAACTTCCGCGGCGATCTTGGTCGCGGCGTCCTCGATCTGATTGAGCTCGTACTTGTTGTCCTGGAGGTCGAGTGTGTTGTCGGTCAGCACCTGGTCCGTCTGGGAGAGATTCTTGACCTCCTCCTGCAAGCTCGCCTCGAGCTCAGTGGCGACTGCCAGTTGCTGCTCCAGGCTGCCACCTTTGACTAACTGGCCGTCGTCCTGGGGATTCTGGAGCTGCTGGATCACGGACGGTCGGATCGCCTTGCGTTTCCGTTCCAGTTGTTTGTTGATCAGCTCGACCTCGTCGCGCAGGGTTTTCAGGGCGGGATTCATGCCCGAATTGCGGGCGACACGCCCCGTGTAAACGGATTCCGATGCGAGTCGTACTGACGCGGCAGCGAGCTTTGCCTTCAGGTCACTGACTTCCGGATCTTGCTCGATCAGACGCGCCACGGCGTCGTTCGAGACCATCGGGGCTGCTGTCTCATGCAAAGCCTCAGGGCGCTGGACCTTGATCATTGCCTCGAGCTTTCGCTTCTGGGATTGAACCTCACGCAGGTCTCTCCGGACGTCCGTGCCGAGCTCGATCGCGTACTGCTGCTTCAGGACAAGTGTCTGCCGGTCATCCGACCCTGCCCTCTGAGCGAGCGTTCGCAGCGCATCGCGACGACTTTTCAAATCCGCGAACTTCGCGCTGCTGAGCCTCTTGAGGAACTCCCGCCGTTCCATTCGCTTCTTCAGATCCCCGTTGGCCACTTCCTCGATGTAGGTCTTCGTAACGGCATTGACCAGCCGCGCCAGCTCCTCGGGGTCCTGGCCATCGAGGGAGATCTGCATGACCTCGGATCCCTGAAGAAACTGGGCTTGCAGATTCTCCACAAGCCAATCAGTCGGCTTCGCTTGCTCCCGGACCATCTTGAGATCGTTGATTCCGCGCTGCCCCAGCGCGGCGTTGATGACGAATCGGCTCTTGAGCTGGATCAACTGGCTCTTCTGGAAACGCTGGTATTCGTCGCCCCTCTCCGCCTCGGTGTCGACGGTCTTCCACATGATTTGCGGTGTCGCCGTCCTCACCAGCACCTTGGACTGAGCCTGGTAATTCGGGGGGGGGAGCAGAAACCAAGCAGCTATCGAACTGGCACCCGACACCATGATTGCCAGTCCCAACGCCAGTGCCAGCCGACGTTTGAGCGCCCTGAGCAAACCCATCGGGCTGGGGCTGGAGGTCGGCTGGGAATGAACAACCATGGGATAAGCCGAGGCCGAGGGGACGATCATCCCGGTTTCATCACTGCCGATGGTGTCCACGACTGTTGCAGTTGTCGAAATCGGTCCGGTCAGCTCACCTGTGACACAATTTTCCTGGTTCATCACCGAGTACCTGAACAGTTCGAGAAAGTGTGTTGCGGATCACGGCCGAACAGATCGTCAAGAGCTACCGAGGCTCGGTCGCTGGAGATCAGCGTCCTCGGCGCGCTCGAGGAACAGTGGGCGACGGATTGGGCGACTGGGTGGCCGCCCAGCGCCCACTGTTGGATACGCCGACCAGAACAGGCGTCGCTTCCACTTCGACGAGAATATGCGAGAAAATCCAGATCTCGCACCAGTAAAGGAGGAGCGCGATGGGGATCATCACCCAGCCGGCAAAATCGTGATAGAACTTATCCGCGATCTGCCCGCCAATCGTCTCATGGAGGACGCCTGTCAGCGTGATGCGTGCGACATTCGCCAGCAGGGCAACCGGGATCGCGCTAAGAACCAAGACGATCCTGTCAAGAACCGGGCGATTGACGACCAGAGCCATGCCCACAGACAATGCGATGAACGTGATCACCATGCTGAGACCGCTACAGGCTTCCACGACTCCGATCTTGGCATCATTCAACTGGATCACATTGCCTTCCGCGAATGCCATGAAACCCAGGGTTTGCAGCGCGAATGTGCTGGCCAGAGTCGCGAGCCACTGAAGTGGCGGTCCGAGGGCATTCTCAATCCGCCAAGGGAGCGGGATCATGAAAAACAGGAACATGATCGAAGGCCACGACCATCGCAAAGCGGGCCATCCTCCCACCACCATTGCAACCCCGGCGAGATAGGCTAGAAGCGCTAGTCCCTCGATCGTTCCCTGGCGAAAATATCCACCGACCAGCAAAATGACCGCCCCCAAGGCGACGAGCGCCAACCCCAGACTGCTCGATCGCAACTCTTCCCCTGAAATCTGGCTTCGCCTGATCCAGAGCATCGCCAGCGAAAACATGGGGACGAGATAGCCATGCGCGTACCGCGGATCGTTGGACCACCGTACCGCCATGGCGACGAGTATCGGCCAGAACGCCCACCAGAGCCCCACTGCCAGCACGGCAAGAGAAGCGATGAGAGGCCAAAGGGTTGTCCGCCGCATGATCATGGTCCTAAAAAAACCGCAAAACTGAGCTGGAGTCTCGTGATGACGACCTGTGCCGACCCACTTCGAATACGTGCACAAAAGCACTGGCTGGTCGATCCCGCCCGCCAATCATCCTACGGATGTTTGATAGGAATCTTCCGATTTGCTTTGCAGAATCCTCATTCGCGAATGAAACGTTGAATAAAAACGACGTCGAGCACGACAAGGCTAAGCTTCAAATTCCGATGCGAGATGGCTAGGGTATTACACAAAAAAGCGACTTGCGTTCGCTTTGACGGCTTGGCTCCTGCCTACGGCCAGGCGGCGTGGGCTCGTTCCCTGGCGAGCCGAGTCTTCGAGATAATGATACTGCGGATTGAGACGTCCATCAATAATGTTTTCTTAGACCGCAAGCATGCCCTGGGCGTTGCCGATTTCGCCTCCATGGAGCCTGCTTCCCTTGCCTCGCCGCCTGCTCGATCGAATTACCAACAAGCCCGAGCTCTTGGCCCGAGCGTTCGGGTCGCTGGGATTAATCGGGCTTCTGGAGCAGATTGCCCTGAGGCGGCCGGCGCTGGTGGTGCTGACCTATCATCGGATCGCCGTGCCCGGTAACGCCTCCAACCCCTACTACGACCCGCCTCCGAGCTCGGGCTGTTCTTCATGCCGTGTTCGGGAAATCATTCCTTTGAACTTAGTACAAGTCCAAGTGAACTTAGTACAGGTCCAAGCCCCTAGCTTTAGCTATGGGGTGGTTGACTTCCCGCCTGGTGGCTGCTGGCTGTTCCGGCTCTGCATGTCGGGGGTCAGCACGCAGCGGAAGCCCAGGTGAGACATCCCTGAATCGATGG
Organism: Planctomycetaceae bacterium; assembly: GCA_019237095.1. GTDB lineage: Bacteria > Planctomycetota > Planctomycetia > Isosphaerales > Isosphaeraceae > Aquisphaera. Next base: position 33,410 of record JAFAHT010000481.1, on the reverse strand, counting down.
CCGTCCCGCGGCGGGCGCTAGGGCGATAATTGGTGCAGTAATTGGAGCTGCACAGGAACGACCCACCGCGCGTGACCCGTTTGGGCTGATAGGGCTCATCCGGGTCGTAGCTCTTCTCCGGCCCCGTGGGATTGACCACCCGTGAAGAGCTGGCGTCACGGCGATAAGTGTCGGGCCGATACCAGTCTGAGCACCACTCCCAGACGTTGCCAATCATGTCGTGAACACCATAACTATTCGGGGGAAACGATTTCACGGGGGAAAGCCGGGGAAAGCCGTCCTCGTCGCTGTTGATATCCGGGAAGTGCCCTTGCCAGGTGTTGGCCTGGTACTTGCCTGCCGGCTGGAACTCGTCGCCCCAGGCGTATGCCTTACCTTCCAGGCCGCCGCGGCAGGCAAATTCCCACTCGGCCTCCGTTGGCAGACGTTTGCTCGCCCACCTGGCATAAGCAACGGCATCATCCCAGGAGACGTGCACGACGGGAAAATCATCCTTGCCAGCGATCGAGCTGCCCGGTCCCTCGGGGTGGCACCAGCTCGCACCGGGAACCCACTTCCACCAGTTTGTGATGTCGTCCAGGGGAACGGGGCAGTCGGGAGGTGTGAAGACCAGCGAGCCGGGCGCGAGCTGCTCGTCAGGAGGCTTAGCTGTCCCTGGCGAAACCTGGGTCTTCAACTGCTCCCAGTCAACCGGGCGCTCCGCCGTGGTTTTGTAACCGGTAGCCTCGACGAACCGTTGAAACTGGGAGTTGGTGACCTCGGTCTGGTCGATCCATAACCCCTCCACCCTGACTCGATGCGCCGGCCGCTCCACGGGGTTGGCCTGAGAATCATCGGTGCCCATGAGAAATTCACCGCCGGGTATCCACACCATGCCCGCAGGCGCTTCGCCAGGACCTTTCGCGATTACCGGGGCCGAAGGGCTTGAGGAGACCGGCGCTGTCGGGGACGTGGCCACTGCTTCGGACGATTCTTTCTCTCCTCGGGTAGACCGGGTAACCAGGTAGGTCACGCCAAACGCGACCGCGGCCAGAAGGAGCAGTGCCCTGAGCTCTAATGATCTTGATTTGATCATATTAGTAATCAGTCACAATTCTGTTGTAGGGTTCGGTCAACCTTCAGAAACATCGAGCCTCCGCGTGGGTCTGCCGGAGTTTTGACTTTGAGCCGATCGTCTCATGAGAACCATTAGAGGCTAACCGAATTTCTTCGGCAAGCCCCGCCCTTCAGGGCTGAGGTCGCTGACGGCACTTGTCCATTGCCGCGCTTGACCTTACGATGAGTGACTGGAGCTGCCCAGGAGCAAGTTCGGTGCAGACGAGCAGACGACCTGAGGGGATGGAAACATAATGGGAAGCGGGCATGGCGGGTGGGTCGAAAAGGCACTGACAGTGGTTGTGGTGTCCTTGATGACGGTCAGTATCGTGGCAGCCCAGGCACAACCAGGGCAGAACCGCGGCCGCATTCACAACCAGGGCGGAGCGCCGCTCAAGAAGGCCCGCCCCGAGGCGGGTGATCCACTGGCCAAGGCTGATGGGGCCGATGCCAAGGGGAAAGCCAAGGCGGCCGGGGCCGGAACCTATCACTATACCTTCAAGCTGCACTCGTTCGACGGCAGTCCGCTGGCAGCCTCGTATTACCCATCCAAACTGGGCTCGACCGCGCCGGTTGTCATGCTCGTCCATGAGGCTAATCGATCACGCAAGGACTTTGAAGAGGCTGTGACCGAGCTCAAGGGGCTAGGGCTGGCCGAGCACCTGCAAGAGGAAGGCTATGCTGTCTTCAGCATGGACCTCCGAGGTCAGGGCCAGAACCCCAGGCGGGTATTGAGTGCCAGCGATCGTCCCCTTTTAGCTGAGGACCTTCAGGCGGCCTATGTGTTTCTGCTCGACCGGCATAACCGGGGTGATTTCAATGTGGCCAAGTTCGGGATAATCGCGGTGGGCGAAGGAGCTAACCTTGCCGTGGCCTGGGCCTATCAGCCAGGAGCAGCCGTCGCGACCGAGGGCCGGCCCAGCGACCTCAATGCCTTGGTGCTCATCTCTCCCTATCCCGCAGGCTCCGGTTATGTGCTGGGGCATATTCTCCCATCGCTCGCTCCGCGAATCCCTCTGGCGCTGCTGGCCGGCAGTAAGGACAATGCCTCCAAGGACGCCGTGGAGTCCGTCCGCCGGCTGGTCGAGCGAGCGCGGCTCAACAAGGTCGAACTCTTCCCCTCATCGCTGCACGGCTACAAGCTGATGCGGCTCGAGCCCAAGGTCACCCCGGCTATCATGCGGTTTCTCGAGCCAACCATCAAGCTCCGCCCCATCGATTGGGAACCCAGGTATAACCTGACCCCTGTCACCGTTTCCGAGATCCAGACCGTACGGCACACCCAAGCCCCTGAGAAGCCAGCGGCCAAGAAGGGCCAGGCCAAAGCCGTGGAGGCTCCCAAGCCCAAGGAAGCCGATGCGGCCGGGAAACCTGGAGAGGCGGACGAGAAGAAAAAGCCTGAGGAGTGACAACTGTTCCGACAAAGTCATCTTCCCATCGCGTCAAGAACGGATAGAATCGATGGTATACGACACATGTCATAGACGGCGGACCGAGGGAGTAGCTCCCGATGACATTTCTCTCGGAAGATCCGACCTATCTGGCCGGGTTCCTCGTACTTGTGGCCGGGGCCTTCCTGATGGCACTCAAGGTCACACAGCAGGGGAAGTACCTGGCCTGGGCGCTGACGGCGCTGGGGCTGGCCCTGGCGGTCGTGGTGATTGAGCGCCTGTGGGTGACCGACAACGAGCGGATCGAGAGCGTGGTTTATGAACTGAGGCGAGCCGTGCTGGCAGCCAATCCTGAGGATGTCCTGGCGCAGCTAACGCCGGATGTCGAGTATGTGCAGGACGGGATATCACTTTCGGGAGAAGCGACGTGGGGATTAATTCGCGCGAACCTGGCTAATGCGGCCTTTGACTTCGTACACATCCAGGACCTGCAGACCAGCGGGGGACGGCAGACACGACGGGGGACGGCCGAGTTCCGAGTTTACGCCAAGGGAACGCTGCGGACATCAATGGTGACCTACAATGTGGGTACGGCCAATTCCACATGGTCGCTGGGTTTTCAGGAAACCGAGCCGGGCGTCTGGAAGGTGAACCGGATCACACCGGTGTCCATGACGGAAGGCGCGGTGTTGGTCCCCCGATCACCGTCCCCCTCGACAACCGGGGGCAGAGGCCAAGGTGATGTGAACCAGAGGGTTCCTGGTTCGGTTGGTCCTGGCATCCGTCCCCGCAGGCGCTCCAACGGTGTACGGTCCCACGGTCGCCCCAGCGTTCCCACTCCTGTCCAAGATAACAGCAGCGAAGAACTGCGTTGACGATGGCTTTCGAATGCTACGATCATTGTCGGTGCGGCAATCACCGGCCGAGCGGCTGGTTCTTGAGGTCTTCGTACTCGAGGATCACTAGCTTGTGCTCCTTCTCGTCGTAGCCGTACTTCTGGTAATAGGGGAGCTGGGGCAGGGCGATGTTGTTGGCCTTGATGATCTCGTTCATGAACTCATCGTAATTCTTGGGATAACGATCGTTCTCGGCGTGGTAAAGGTCCATGGCGTGTTGCATGTTGAGGATCGACGTCTGGCCGATGATGGTGACATAAGCGTTGCCTGGTAGTGTGATCGGATCCTTCGCGGTAATCTTGGTCGTCGCGACAATGGTACCCCCTTTCTTGAGCTCGGTAGCGGCGTTCTTGATCTCCTGGGTCCGCTTGCCCACGATGAATTCGGGCTTGGTAGGCGTTGACGATTTGGCCTTGGCTTGGCCGTTCGGCTTGTCGCCAACGTTCCGCTCCTCCTCACAGCCAGCAGAGAGAACCAGAGCGGCGAGGATCGTCAGGACAGACAAATATCGAAGGTCACGGCACGAGAAGGCCCATTGTGATCGCGGATGCATGGGGTTCTCTCCAAACTCAAGGTGCTCGTTGGGACGGTTTGCGGGCCTTCGCGAACATGCCAGGGGTATTACTCGCCCCATTTCCACCGGCTGACGTCGCCGATGCGGTCGTGGCGGGTCAGGTCGAAGTGCAAGGGGGTAACCGTGATGTAGCCTTCGCAAAGGCTGGAAACGTCGGTCTCCGGTCCGCGGACGTCGTGCGGCGGATTGTAGGTTAGCCAGTAATAAGTGCGGCCTCGGGGGTCCTGGCGGCGCTCGAAGCCCTCGCCGTAGCGGCCCAGTCCCATGGGGACGACGCGAACGCCCTTGGGCTCGCCCCGTGAGTGCGCAGGCAGGTTCACGTTGAAGAGCGAGCCGTTGGGCGGCTTATGGGCCAAGATCTTCTCGATGACCCGCATGGCTTGTTTGGCCGCGTAGGGGAAGTCGAAGTGCTCGGACAGCTCAAGGGAGACGGCGATGCTGGTGATTTTGAAAAAGGCTCCCTCGATCGCGGCGGCGACCGTGCCCGAGTAGAGCACGTTGATCCCGGCGTTCGAGCCGGAGTTGATCCCCGAGATGATCAGGTCCGGAGGCCGGGCCATCAGCTCGCAAATGGCTAGCTTGACGCTGTCCGCCGGCGAACCTTCAACCATCCAGCCGAGGGTTGAGCCGTCTTCTTCGTCCACTTGCTTGACAACCAAGGGCGTGAGCAGCGTGATCGTATGCGCCACGCCACTTTGTTCCAGAGCCGGCGCCACTACCGTGACGTCTCCCAGGCACATAAGCTCCTTGCGCAGGGCTCGCAGCCCAGGGGCAAACACGCCATCGTCATTGGTGAGGAGTATATGCATCGTTTCCACTTATGCCCAAGGTGAGGCCCAGGTGTTCGAGCCAGGTCAAACCATTGATCGCCGACAAGCCATCGGATTCGAGCTGATCCGAGTCTAGATTTCCTTATGATTGATGATTGCGGGCCTATACATGGCGATCGTAACGGCCTTGGCCGACCAACGTCAACCGGAACAGCACTTGGTGAACGCTTGGCCTGCATCGCGGTGTCGCCAGTTCACCTGGCGTTTCGATGGGTAATCGGAGATCATGGAAACGAGCTTGGAACCGCTCTCGGGGCTGGCAGAAAACCAGGAAGGAGACGAACACGCCGATGGATCGACGTAAGTTCTTCAAGATCGCCGGTGTGACCGCACTGGGCTCGGTGACGGCCGCGGGTACTTACCCGCTTCTCGAAGCCAAGTGGTGCCGGCTTGCGCGGCGGACAATCACATTGCCGAACCTGCCGCCCGCGTTTCGCGGCATGACCTTGGCGTTCATCTCCGACGTACATCACGGACCGTTCGTGCCGCTTGCGTACGTCAGGGACATTGTGGAAATCGCCAACTCGCTCAAACCCGACCTCGTGCTGCTGACCGGCGACTATGTGTCCCAACATCCCCGTTACATCGAGCCGGGGATTGAGGTCTTGGGCAAGCTCAAGGCCCGGATCGGCCGCTTTGCGGTGCTGGGCAATCATGACCACTGGGAGGGCGCACCGGCGGTGCGGCATGCGCTCGCCGAGGCGGGAATCAGCCTTACCGACAACATGGGGTACTGGCTCGACCGTCAAGGCGACCGGTTACGAATCTGCGGTGTCGGCGATCTCTGGACCGACCGGCAGGATCCTCAGTCCGCGCTGGGAGATGCCACGACGCAGGATGCTGTGATCATGCTTTCCCACAATCCGGACTATGCTGAGACCCTTTGCGACCGCCGCGTCGGCCTGATCCTCAGCGGGCACACCCACGGTGGACAGGTTGTTATGCCGGGTTTTGGCGCCCCGATGGTTCCCTCGCGATATGGTCAGAAGTATCTGCATGGCCTGGTTCAAGGGCCAAGCTGCCAGGTCTTCATTACCCGCGGCGTCGGCACCGTTGGCCCTCCAGTGCGGTTTCTCTGCCGACCGGAAATCGTCCAGATCACCTTGATCTGATTCGAGCTGTTCAGATAGCTGTCGAGATTACTGCCGGGAGCGCGCTTCATGGTCTTGTATCCCTGGGCTTGCGGGCTTGCACAGTCACCAACAGAGGGACAATGACAATGAGTTCGGATATCGATTTGGGCGAGATTCGACGCGTGCTACGTCATGAACTGGTGGCCATCCGGGGCCAATGGGCCTGGCTTCTGGCGCTGGGCATTGTCCTGGTCGTAGTGGGAACCATCGCCATCGGAATGCCCCTTCTGACCACACTGGCCACAGCGCTCACCATCGGTGTTTTACTGCTATTGGGGGGTGTTGCCCAGCTCGTGGGTGCTTTCTGGACGCGCGACTGGAGCGGCTTTTTCCTGATGCTTTTGATGGGTGTGCTCTACATCGTACTGGGACTCTTGTTTGTCAGGCAACCCATCCAGGCTGCCGAGGCCTTGACCCTGCTCTTGGCCTGTACCCTCATGGTCAGCGGTGTATTCCGGATCGCCGGATCGCTGATGCACCGGTTTCCGCAATGGGGCTGGATCTTCTTGGGCGGCGTCCTCAACCTGGCTCTGGGCGTCATGATCTGGCTGCAGTGGCCGTTCTCTGGCTTCTGGGTCATCGGCCTGTTCGTGGGAATCGACATGCTCTTCAGTGGCTGGACATGGATTATGCTGGCCTTACGACTCAAGAGCCTGCCTGGGGCCCGCACGGCCACCATGGCCTGATGGATCGCCATGGAAAGGTGGATCACCGGAAGAGTCGACTTGGCCCAGCACCAGTCTTGATTAGTCTTCCTTGCTTCAATAAACTTTGAAATTCGAACTTGACTTGCGCTGCCGCGCGCTCCATGCTCAAGGAAGTCAATCCGCTCAAGGTGGGCGGAACGACGACGGTGAGGGTGGCCCCCGTACAACCCTCCATGATCACGAGCCAAGATCGAGACCGGCTCGGATCCATCGGTGGCTGGCATGGACGGGGCTCTTTTCATGCGCCGTGGGTATGTCCGCAAGACAAGGTACCACGGGCCGAGGCGAGGCCATCAGGCGTTCTCAAATAGTCAGCTTTGGAAGGACGCTTCAATGAACAATCATCAACTGACGAAAACTGGAAGCAAGATCGCGAGCCATCTGCTGGCTGTGATCGTGGGCCTGATTCTGATCATGATCGGGCTCTTACTGAGCGTGCCGATGGTCGGGCTTCCCCTGGGCATCCCGATCGGCCTGGCTGGAGTGCTCATCTGTCTTTGGGGGCTGTTCGGAACAACGAGACAGAAGCCCGTGACTCCGCCGCACGTGTGAGTGGTTGATGATGATGGCGGTGAATGCAACGCAAGAGGCCGCATGTTCGTCTTGACCGGCAACTACTTATAAACAGCCACGCCCGGAATTGCCTGCTTCAGCTTGTCGATGGCCTGCGGGGTAACCTTGGTGCCGATGAGGTAGATCGACTTGAGGCTTTTGATGTCCTTGAGGGCATCGAGTCCCGCGTCGGTCACCTCGGTGCGGCTGAGTGCCAGAACCTGGAGGTTCTTGAGGCCCTTGAGTTGAACCAAGCCCTTGTCGCTGACCTTCGAGCTGGTCAGGAACAACATGGTGAGTCCGTTCAAGCTCTTCAGGTTCTCGAGCGCGGCGTCAGTGACCTGGGGGCGCATGATCGTCAGCGCGCTCAAGCCGGAGAGGTCTTTGAGTGGGCCAAGCGCAGCATCGTTGACCTGATGGGTCTCTGGTACAATACGACCGAGGTCCTACTTGACGCGCGCCCGGAACACTCCCGAGGAACACAAGCCTTGCCTCCGTTGATCGATCCAGCCGCCTTCATCGCACCCGGCGCCATTGTTCTGGGAGACGTCCAGATTGGAGCCGACTCCAGCGCCTGGTATTACACGGTCATCCGGGGAGATACCGAGCGGATACGCATCGGCGAAGGGACGAACGTGCAGGATTTCACGATGGTGCACGCCGACCCGGGCATCCCCTGCCTGGTCGGCCATCGCGTCACCGTTGGCCACCGCGTCATCCTGCACGGCTGTGTCGTCGAGGATGAATGTTTGATCGGCATGGGCGCGATCCTGCTCAACCGGGTCAAGGTCGGCACCGGGTCGGTGGTGGGAGCGGGCGCTCTCTTGCTCGAAGGGATGGAAGTCCCCCCCGGGTCGCTCGTGGTCGGATCGCCGGCCAAAGTGGTTCGCCAGGTCGATGAGAAAGCCCGGGCGCGGATCGACCGGATCTGGCGGCACTACGTCGAGCAGGCGAAGCGGCATCGAGCCGGGGAGTTTGCCATCCTACCCCCCAGTACCGCGACCGGCTGAGTCGTCGCAACGAGCCAACCGGTCGGTCGGCAAACGGCTTCATCGATCCAGCACGTAGAATGGCGAGGCTACGAGAATCGACTGGGGCCTCGATCGGCCCCGGCGCGCTGAGTCGATGAGAAGCAAGGTCTTCCAAGTCAGCGGAAGATGTGGAGTGCCGTCGCCGGCTCCGCCCCAGTGCGACGTGGCGGAATGAGGTCGTAATTCGATGCGCAGCGGACGCCAGCCCGACCGGTCCAGGTGGCCCATGTCCGGCTGAAACGTTTGACCGGTCGCATCGTGGAATCGGCACCGCAGAAGAGCCCTTTCCGCGACCCGCAAGCTCGATGAGAGCCAAGCGAACGAATCCGCAGTTCTTCTTGACCCTGGCCCCTAGCCTAACGATAATGATTATCGATAGAATACGCCAGCCGATCTGCAGCATCGCGTCGAGGTTCCTGGTCAGCTACAATGGGTCAGGATTGCAAATAGTCGCGGCTCAAGCGCGATCGCGCTGTGTTGGCGGTCAAGCTCGACGCGGGTTACCGACTGCTTATTTCTCTGGAGATCCAAGACACATGGCTGCAGCGTCCCTGGCCGGCAAACCGCGCAAGGTTATACCCAAGATCCTGGCTGTCATCCACGCGGACGGTTGCACCGGCTGCGAGGCCTGTATTGAAGTTTGCCCGGTGGACTGCATCTACAAGGTGAGCCCTGGTGAATATCCAGGTTTGCAAGCCTTCTGCGACATTGACCTCGACCGTTGCATTGGCTGCAAACACTGCGCCCAGGTTTGCCCGTGGGATGCCATCGACATGGTGGACACGATCGACGTGGCCTATCATGTGGCGGTCAAGGGCGGCCCTCCTCAATATGTCGAGGAGAAGTGGGACGACCTGGTCGATGCCGCGCAACGCAATGCGGAAGGCTTGCTGGCCAAGAAGAAGTGACCGAGTTACGCGGGAAAGCTCACGGCTTTTCTCCCTCCGGCAACGGCCGGGCAGACGTTGAACCATGTGCAGGAGTCGATTTCGTGCCGGTGAGCACCTGGTTCTTGGTGCGCGCTGAAATGTTCCGGCGGACCACCCCGGCAAACTTTTGGAGCGGAGACGATCGATGCGACGTTTGAAGAGATCGCTAGCGTATCTTGTGCCCGGTCTGCTGCTGCTCGGCGGTCTGAGCGGCTGGGCCGGCAGGTTGGTGAAGTCGGTACCAGCGGCTCAAGAGGAACCGCACAAGCCGCCCGAGGAAGATCCGACGAGCCCTGCCTATTATCTTTGGCAGGTTCCCAAGCCCGAGCTGATCTCGGACGAACCGCTTCAGGTCAAGGTCCCTACCGGTCTGCAACCGTTGACGCCGAAGGTCGTTGTTCCGGCCTGTAATCCGATCACCAAGGGGAAATATGAGCTGGGCCGCCAGCTTTATTTCGACCCGCGGATCTCGGGCGACGGGACGGTGAGCTGTGCAACCTGCCACAATCCGGCCAAGGGCTGGTCTGACGGTGGCCCGGTTTCGGCCGGAATCAAGGGCCAGACGGGCAACCGCAGCGCACCCACGGTCATCAACACCGCCTACGGCAAGACCATGTTCTGGGATGGCCGGGCATCTTCGCTTGAGGGCCAGGCGCAGGGGCCGATGATCAACCCGATCGAAATGGGCGGGGGGAAGCACCAGCAAATCGTCGATCGACTGCGGCAGATTGCCGGGTACAAGCAGCAGTTCGAGAAGGTCTTCGGCACCGATGTGACCCTCGATGGCTTGGCCAAAGCAATCGCCACCTTCGAGCGGGTTGCGGCACTTTCGGGTAACTCCAAGTACGACAAGTACAACAGAGGAGACAACAATGCCCTCTCGGAAAGCGAGAAGCGCGGCATGGTCCTCTTTGGACTGCGGCTGAACAGCGACGACGAGTTCAAGCCCGGGGTCGAGCTTCAGAAAGGCAAGTGCACGGTCTGCCACGTGGGGGCGAACTTCACCGACGAGCAGTTCCACAACCTGGGGATCGGCTGGGACCCATCCGCCAAGAAACATAAGGACATCGGCCGGTGGGCCCCGGTGCCGATCGGCGCCAAGACCGACGCCGACCTGGGATGCTTCAAGACCCCGACCGTGCGCGATGTCGAACTGACTGCTCCCTACATGCACGACGGTAGCTTGAAAACCCTGGAGGAAGTCGTCGAGCATTATGATAAGGGAGGCAACCCCAACCCGTCGCTCGATCCGGACATCAAGCCGCTCAAGCTGACATCGCAAGAGTCGGCCGACCTGGTCGCCTTCATGAAGGCACTGACGGGCGAGCACAAGAGCCTGGAGGAATTGCTCCCCACGCTGCCCCCCGGCCCCGACGGCAACGCCCCCGATCCGCGTGCGGCCTTGACACCGCCATCCAAGAACATGGCCGGAACAGTCCATTAGACCGAGGTCCGCTGATCCGGATCTCCATGACCGATTGAATCACCGGGCCGGGCCGACGATTCCGCGGTTCGATCGATCGTGCAGCGACCGGGGAGATTCATGGACCGTCAGCGCCGGCTCATCATTGCGCTGGTATTCGGCTGCTTTTGCAGTTTGTTCCTGGTCTGCTTCGACGCTGCCCTCTGGGGCGGCGGCCAGTTCGGCTATCGCGATGCGGGGCACTTTTATTATCCGCTCTATCAGCGCGTGCAGGCCGAATGGCAGCAGGGCCGGTGGCCTCTCTGGGAGCCGGAGGAGAATTCAGGCATCCCGCTGCTGGGCAATCCGACCGCGGCGGTGCTCTATCCGGGCAAGCTGATCTACGCTTGGCTTCCCTATGCCTGGGCGGCTCGCCTCTACATCATCGCCCATGTGGCGCTGGCATTCGGGGCCATGCTCAGGGCCATGCGGTCGTGGCAGGTGAGCTGGCTCGGGTCCGGCCTGGCCGCCTTGACCTACACCTTTGGCGCGCCGGTTTTGTTCCAGTACTGCAACGTCATCTTCCTGGTCGGGGCGGCCTGGCTGCCTCTAGGTTTCCTGGCCGTCGACCGCTGGGTCCGCCTTGGCAGTCGACCGGCGTTGCTGGGCCTGGCGATCGTGCTGGCCATGCAGACGCTCGGCGGAGATCCCCAGTCCGCCTATCTGGTGGGCCTTTGCGGCTGCGGATACGCCGTGGGCGTGGCCTGGTACCGCGTCCGGAAAGTGAACGGGCAAGAAGACCAAGGCACGGTGGAACCGGGCCGCCAGGGTTATTCGTGGTGGCTCATTCCCGCTGTCCTCATGGGTCTGGCGCTCTGGGTCGCCGGTACAGTCTTCCTGGCAGAGTGGCTTCCCAAGCTCCGGCCTCAAGGAAAACCGCCTCCCACCCTTCCCTGGATGCTTCACGTCCCGCGTGCCGTATTGATTGCCTGGGGCGTGTTGGGCCTGGCCTTGCTGGAGCGCTGGCGGAGGCAGCGCTGGCGGTCGCCTCTGGGGTGGATGCTCCTGGGCCTGGTCGGATCAGGTGCTCTGGCGGCGGCTCTGGCTGCCGCGCAACTGCTGCCGGTCCTCGAGTTCACCCAGGCGACGTCGCGGGCCGCCGGCGAGGGGCCGCATGACATCTACCCCTTTAGCATCGAGCCCCAACGCCTGGCTGAGCTCGTATGGCCCAGCGTCTTTGGAATCAGCTTCGGCCGCAATGCGTACTGGGGCGACGCGGCACAGATTCCCGGCATCCGTCAGACGATCTGGGTGCCATCGCTCTACATCGGCTGCCTGGGCCTGATTCTTGCCGTCGCAGCGCTCCGGTTCCGGCGCGGGCCGGCCCGCCAGGTCTGGCTTTCGGTCATCGTGACGGTCAGCCTGGTGGGCAGCCTGGGCCAGTACACCAGCCCGATCTGGGCGGCCCGGCTGCTCGCGCAGACTACCGGCATCGCGGTTCCCGACATCGGCCCGCTGGACATCGTCAAGGTCACACCGATCCGGCTCGATCGCTATCTCCGGGACGGGGATGGAAGTCTCTACTGGTGGATGACCACGGTTCTGCCCGGCTTCCGCCAGTTTCGTTACCCGGCCAAACTCTTCACGTTCACCACTTTCGGATTGGCCGCGCTGGCCGGGATGGGCTGGGATGCCTTGCGGGCCGGGCGGAACCGAGGCACGCTGGCCCTTGCCGCCTTCCTCCTGGTGCTGAGCCTGAGCCTGTTGACCATCGTGCTCATGCAGCGGCAGCCAATCTTGAACGCGATGGCGGCCAAGAAAGTCGCATCCGGCTTCGGCCCCCTCGACCCCCTGGCCGGATACCACGAGCTGGTTCGAGCGCTGGCTCACGGGGCAGTGGTACTGGCCCTGGCATTGATCCTGATTCCCCTGGCGGGCAGGAGACCGGTGCTCGCGGGACTGGTGGTCCTGGTCGTTGTCGCGGCCGATCTTGCCGTCGCTAATGCCCGCTACGTCATCACGGTGCCCCAGGCGCTGTTCGAAGACGAGCCGGAGGTTATCCGGATCATCAACGAGGCCGAGCGGCAGAACCCATCGCCGGGCCCGTTCCGCGTCCACAGAATGCCGATCTGGAACCCTCCACGGTGGTACTCCGATTCCTCCAGGAACCCGGCTCGTGACTTCGTGACCTGGGAGCGCGGAACAATCCAGCCCAAGTACGGGATCACCCTGGGGATCGAATACACGCACACCCAGGGCGTGGCCGAGCTGTTCGATTACGAATGGTTTTTTGCCGGGTTCCCGAGGACGATCCGGGAGCCCGTCGCGCGGGCACTGGGGGCCAAGATGGGCCAGAAGGTGATTTACTTCCCTCGCCGCTCGTTCGATATGTGGAACACCCGCTACTTCGTCCTTCCGGTAAATCCCCACGGCTGGATGGATGAAGACCGCGGCTACGCCGCGTTCCTCGACGAGACGGAACTGATCTATCCGTCAGTCGAGCTTTTCCAGGACCCCGGCAAGGAAGCCGAGCTCAAGGCCTGGGCCGAATCGCATGATTACCAGATTCGCCGCAACCGCCTGGTCTATCCCCGTGCCTGGGTGGTTCACGACTCTCGGCCCCTGCCAGATCTTGAGGGATTGACCAGGCTCCAGCAAAACGGGCCCATGCAGGAGATTCTGTATAGCAATGACAACATCTGGCACGATTCCACTCTGACCGCGTTCGATCCCCGGCAACTGGTCTGGATCGAGAAAGATAAGCAGCTTGAGCTGAGGGCATTTCTGAGCGGAAAGCCTCCTCGCCCCACCGAGACTGTCAAGGTTTCTTACCCCAGTCCCCAGCGCGTCGAGCTCGACGCGAACCTCGAGTCCACGGGAATCGTCGTCCTCGCGGATATTCACTATCCCGGCTGGAAACTGACGATCGATGGCCAGCCCGCACCGATCTACAAGGTCAACCGCGTGATGCGAGGCGCGGCGGTTCCGGCTGGCGTCCACTGCTTGGTTTACAGCTATGAGCCACGCTCGTTCCAGGTTGGCGGAACGATCACTCTCGCCGGCTTGGTAGCAGCCGCGGCCTTTGCCGTCTCCTGCTCGCTCCGGCTGCGCGCCCGTACGGTCCCTAATGGGTCAGCGGAGCCCCACAGCGAAGCAAAGCCGGACAGGGCGTTGCCCTGTACTGACCTGTCCTGCCCCTTCGGGGCGTGTTCGCAGGCCGCGTCTCAGTCTCGTGCCCCGGCTCCTGGACAGGACTTGAAAGGGCCGTAACAACCCAGCACGGGCGGGGGGAACCCCGCTTGCGGGGTCGGCCCCGTCCTTTGGCTGCCCGAACCAGCTTGTACAAAACCAACTTTTCACCGGTACTGAACGGGCGTGTGGTAGAGAAAAGTAGTGATTTCTGGAGTTCTGGCAGCCATCAAGGCCCGTGTGGGACTCCGCTCTCTTTCGTCATAAATTCTAATCTGGCAATGACAAATACCCGAGCAGTTGGCTTTGTTCTGACGCTTCCATATCGGTTCAATCTCTGTCCAATCGGTTCCACCACTGGCGCTGAAGGACGCGGAAGAGGCCACCCACTTTGTGGCGCCGAGGAACCGTGGATGGCCTCTTTCCCACCCCCCACGCCTCACGCCCCACGTCCCACGCGTTGTGAGGGAGGCCGAGGGGGACAGGGAGGCCAAGGGGGACATTGTGAATTGGGGGGCCGAGGGGGACATTGTGAATTGTGAAAGCGTTCCTGGCCAAATGGGTAATCTGTCTGTGTCTTTCTATTCCCCCCACTCTATGAGGGCAATTCACTGTGACCCCTGGGGCCCCAGTACCAGACCCCGATATACTCTGGGACGTGATCGAGAATAAGGTACCTGAACTGCGGAGTAACATTCTCCTTTGGAGAGAGTGGACGTGAAACGGGAACGGTGGACGTGAAACGGGGACGCAGCTAGAATCAAGAACTAGCTGCGTCCCTGTTTCCAGCCCCGAATTGTGATTTAAAGTTCGTTCCGTCCTCAGCGTCAATCTCTAAGAATCATGGTAAATCCCGTATCGTTCCCAGTGTCAATCGTTTGGAACCCACGCAAGACATAACCCCTCTCTTTGAGCTGGGCCGCGGCGGCCTTGTCATCGGTGGCCACACCAGCGGCCCTCCTTGTCGATCCGCTCCCCGCCGGGATGGGGCGAGAGCGTTTCGGCCAAGCTGCGGAGCAAGCGTTGGAAAACCCGCAGGGGAAGTCGCCGTCGCGCCTTGCAGAAGGCCGAACCGGTGAAGGATTCGTGACTCTTGCGGGGTAGGTCATTGAGGGCAGTGTTGCGGTTGAGGATCTGGAGGATGAACAGATGGACTGTATTGGTGGGATTGAACAGTCGCTCCCGCCAGGTGTATTTCTCCTCGCGGCAGGCGGCGTCGATGGCCTGTTCGTCGAGGTGGGTGGCCACTTCTTTTCGGATGCCGCCGCAGATGCTAACCAAGCGCTGATGCAATCGCATTGGAGGATTCTCCCAAGGTGGCATGATCCATCCAGTTGGTATGTTCCTACTACCTGAACGAAGGAGAACCCTCCTTTTGTGCTCAACTCGTCGCAACCGGTTTCCTACGTGGGACTTGAGACCTTATGTTAATGCCAATCACGACACTCCTTCCTCACTTCCGATTTGCTGGAAGCAATCGCACTGGAAGGCAAGGCATTTTAGATCCCTCGAATTATCGTTTAATTGGCGCGATATGGCATGTCAATGGAAATCCGGCTTGATTAGGTATTTTCCTTAAAATATCACATCCCAGTGGAACTGGGACCTCGGACCAAGTTTTTTTCTCCGTTGCTATCGGAAGCCCTTGTCAGGTCGTCGTTCTTTTTCGTGTATTTCGTGGTTCGATCATTTCTTCTTCGTCTCCCCTGCTGGGCGCCGGCTTGGGCTCTTCTTTGGAGACCGCGGCGTTTCCCGGCTTTGGCTTTGCCGGTTCGGCGGGAGCCGGCGAAGCGCCAGCAGGATTCGGCGCCGCCAGCGGAGAAGTCGCGGGCGATGGGCCTGGGCCCCGAAGCAGCGAATCAACCGTCGTCCCCGCTCGGGGCTGCGGTAAATCCGCCTTCTTGGGCAGTTCGGGAACCGGTTTGCCCAACTTCTCCAGGTAGTAGGAAATGATCGGTCGGACCGATAGCTCGGGAACGAGCTTCAAGGCGCGAGTGAAGTATTCCGCGGCACCATCGGGCGAACCCGACTCGAGCAAACAGAGAGCCAGATCGTATTCCCAGGAGGCCTGGCGACTCACCAGTGTGGGCAGGATCAAGCTGATGTTGGTCGCGTGGGTCAATTCACCGCGGGTAAGAAGCTGGGCCATCGTCAGTGCCCGCATGCCGCGATCGAACTGCAGCCGGGGAATTGCGCGCTCCTGCCAGAGATGGGCGGCGGTCGTGTAGTTGCCCAGGAGGCAGTAAACCTGACCCTGCCTCATGAACGAGGTGCCCGGATCGGTTCCCAGGTTGGGGTCCTCGCTGGCCCCCGTGGAAAGCAATTCCACCGCTCGGTCGGGCTGACCGGTGAAGCAGAACAGGTCGACGAGCTGCGGCTTGACGATCAGCGGGCTCATATTGCCGCGATTGGCTTCCTCGAGCTCGCCGATGGCCAGCCCGGGTGCTCCCTGATTGCGAGCGGCAATGGCCTTCTCGACCGGACCAGCTTGGCGCTCGACCTGCAGGTCCATCAGGTTGTCTTCCACCTGCTTGACCCGCTGATTGAGCTGTTCAAGCTGTTGCCGGTACTGCGATTCTGCCTCTGGGGACGGAAAGTCGCCCGGCTGGACCTGGTCGAGGAAGATCTGGAGCCGGTCGCGGGCCAGGTCGATACATCCTGCCCGGAGAAAGAGCTGGAACAGTTCCATGTTCAGGGCCTGGAGCTCTCGGCGTGCGTCGGGGGTCTTGGGAGGCGGCGTGGTCAGGATCGCATAGTTGAGCGCCGTGACCCGTTGTTTGAACCGCATGGTGAGGACATCGATATTGGGCACCAGCGCGCTGACCCGGCTCTGATTCTGGCGGTCGAGCGGGATGCCGGAGAGGAGTGCAGTTTCGGCTTGCGCAAGGAAGCGGTAGGCGGCGTCGAGCAGACGGTAGGCGACCCAGTCGTCGGGATTCTTTGCCAGGGCGGTTCGCGCTTCGCGGATCGCCAGCAGACACCGCGCAGGGTCGGGTAGCGTGGGCTGATCGCCTTCCAGCATCCCTCCTTGAAGCCAGCGCACCGCCGCATTGGTATGCGTCTGCGGCCGGCCGGCCAGACGGTTCTTGAAGAAATCGTCGATCCATGAGGTTGGCGTCGGCGGACGATCGGCCGAGGGAACGGACTGCGCAACGCGGTAAGCTCTCAATTCCGGCAAGAGCCGGTAATTCTTGAACGTGGCCAGGTCGGGTTCACGGGCGTCGGCCCGACCGAAGATGACCACGCGGCCATCGTCGTAGAAGGGAATCCAGTTCGGGCTCTGGGTCAATTGCTTGTACGTCCTGCTCGACCTCGACTCGATGGCTCCGCTTGCTCCCGCCAGATCGATCATCACCGCGGTGATGTCGTAGTGGTCGAGCGCAGGTTTCCACTCGTCCGCGACATCATCGCGGATGGCCACTCGCAGGCGGCGGAGTTCTTCACACTTCTCGTTGGTGAAGACATTGCGGCTGTCGATGAACGTCCTCCGCGCCGGATAAGCCCTCCAGATCAGAGCATCGCCCTGGGCGGCCGTCGTGTTGAGGATGTTGCCCTTGATATCCTGTTGCCGGGCCAGGTATTCGGCGGCCTCAAAGGCGAAGTCGTTGGCATCGAAAGAGAAGCCGAAGCGCAGCTCGTCGGGCAGCCTGCCCCAGCCCGTGATAGCCGCGCTCACGCAGAAAAAGAGCACCGCCAGCGTCACCAGCCGGCCGCCTGTCGACCAGAGGGCCGGCAGCAAGCCCAGCCGTCCCTGGGTTCCGAATCGATCATGGTACCACTCCTGGCCGTTGATCGCGGTCACCGCGGCGAATACGATCGCATATTCCTGCCGGTAGCCCATGAAGATTGCCCAGAACACCGCGATCACGGCAAAGGGCAGGAACCGGCTCCAGGCAAACCGGCGTGCGTTCAGGAGAAACGAACTCAGGCCAATTGCTACCATGAACACATAAAATCCAGTGAACCAGTACCAGTCGTTCGGGCACTGCTTCTGGATCTGCTTGCCGAAGTAAGAGATCTCACTGAATCGGAAAGCCTCTGTCCTGGGCCCAAAAGGCGACAACAGGGGTGCGATCGAGGTCGGGAAAACGCGATAGGTCGAGGGGTTGGCAAGGCAAACCGCAATGCAAATTACCAGCACCAGAAGCCCGGCGGCCGCGCTGACTGGCCTGATCTGGGCCAAGGATTTCTGTTCATCCGTCCAGTCATCCGTGAGCGAGCTCGCGGAACGTCGTACCAGGGTGACGGCGGACTTTCCATCAAGAACTCGGCCCACCGCCGCCGCCGCCAGTATCAGCAGCCCCACGAAGAACGAGTCGTCCAGGTTCACCCATACGAGGAAGAGTGGAACCAGCCCGTACAGGGCCCCGCGGCGGCCTTCGTTGTAGGCACGATGCAGCAGCAGCATCTCAATCGCCAGCAGGAGCATTCCCCATGTTGAGGGGGCGACCATGCCCGGTCCGGCGATGCCTCCGGGCAAGATTCTGGCCGGCCACACAACGGCCCCCAGGGCCAGCGCCACGCAAACGGCCGACCACCAGAGGCCTGGCCCGGGACGCCGGATCTTGAGCAAGACCCAGGCCGTGATCAGCCGCACCAGGGCATTGATCCCGATCAGCACACCGATGGCGAGCTGCTCGGCGGACGCTTGATTGGCCGTCGGGTCTGCCGGGTCCGGGGGAACCAGATCCCGTACCAGCCTGAAGATCGCGGCATGGCTCCACTGGAAGAGCCAGGGAATGTTGACCCACCGCGTTCCGGTCTCGGAATAGGAGAATGAGTCCGAGACGACCGGGTAGCCCTGCTGCGCGGTCAACTCACCCGTCTTCAGGTGGGTCCACAGCAAGGGGTTGTTTTCATCCACACGAACCGCCGAGACCACGAACGCCAGCAGGAGGGCGGCCAGCATCACATAGACGTCATAATAAGCGTTCCATTCCGAGACGCGCTCAGGTGTCCACGGTTCGGGTTCTGGCAGGCTCTCGGCGTCGGCCTCGGTGGTCGCCGTCACGGCCGCATCGTCCGCGGTGTTGGGGCGCGATGTTTCCTTTTCCGGAACAGGTGGAGATGCTTCAGCTTGAGTCATCAGAATCAGCCGGTATCCGCGATGTAAGATTGCGCACGTGAGGCTACGACCACATACCATGCTCGAGCTAAGGATAGAAGCCTCATGCTAGGAATCGACGAGCGATCGGGTCAAGGGGTATCAGGAGTGCCGGGTCACGACGACTCCATTGAGAAAGGAAGCGATCAAAAGGACTCGGCCGCTTTGCCGACTCAGCGCCGGAATTGTTCCCGACGTTGACTTCCAGGTGCCCTGACCTAGAATGCGAAAGTCTTGTGAATGCACCGTGGTCGAGCCTTTAGCAGCCCGGATCTCTTCCCTCAGATGCAGCGGTCCCGCCGATGAGACTTCTCACCGCGATCCCCGTTCACAATGAAGAGAAATACCTCGAGGACGTGCTGCGAGAGGTGGCTCGGTACGCCGAGAATATCCTGGTTGTCGATGATGGCTCGACCGACCAGACGCCCGAGCTGCTCCGCCGCTTTGCCGCGGTGAAGGTGCTCCGGCACCCACGCAACCTGGGTTACGGAGCAGGGTTGCGCACTGCGTTCCAGGAGACGATCGAGGGAGGCTACGACGCTCTGGTGACGCTGGATTGCGACGGCCAGCACGAGCCCGCCCGGATTCCCGCGCTCGCCAGGCGTCTCGGCGAGGCCGACATCGTCTCGGGGAGCCGTTATCTCCAGGTCTTCGATCCCAACCAGAGACCTCCCGAAGAGCGCCGGCGGATCAACCTTGAGGTCACGCGCTGGCTCAACGAATGCCTGGGGTTGAACCTCACCGACGCTTTCTGCGGCTTCAAAGCCTACCGCAGCTCGGCCCTCGAGGTCTTCGACATCACGGATAACGGCTACGCCATGCCGCTTCAGGTTTGGGTGCAGGCCGTGCAGCACGGACTCTCGATTGTCGAGGTTCCGGTGCCGCTCATCTATCTCGAAGAGGAGCGTGCCTTTGGCGGGTCGCTCGACGATTCTTCATTCCGGCTGAAGCATTACAGGCAGGTTCTCCAGGAGGCCCTGGGCAGGGCGGGGCTTGAAGTGGCCGGAGGATGTCGAGGATGAAGAAGGGCCATCGCCTGCGGGCTCCCTCGAACGACGGCGGCCTGCTGGCGGTGCCACCACTCGCCGAGGTGGCAGTCCACTTCACCCGCACTGCGGCAAGGCTCGTGGGTTGGGATCATGACTTCCAGGGCCGCCGGGCCGGCATTCTGCGCGGCCTTGTTCATCGTGAAGTCATTGCGGCCGCATGCCATTTCCTCCGCCGCCATGAACTGGACGTTCCCGAGATCGGGCCGTGCTCCGGCGACGCGGTGATCACTCCCCTGGTGATCACCGGCCATCAGCCCGAGCTCTTTCACCCCGGCGTCTGGGTCAAGAACTTCGCCACGGCCGCTCTTGCCAGGGCACACGGCGGCCTGGGATTGAACTTGATTGTGGACAACGACTTACCCAAGTCGGCCTCGATCCGGGTGCCCAGGGTCGGCAAGGACCGCCTCCAGATTGTGCGGGTCGAGTTCGATCAGTGGAAGGGTGAGATGCCTTACGAGGACCTGGCGGTCCATGACGAGTCCCTTTTCGCCTCGTTTGGCGATCGCGTGCGGCAAGTCCTTGGCGGGGTCATTGCCGATCCGATCATCGAAGCTTTCTGGCCTCGTGCCCTGCGTCAGGCGAAAGGCCAGCCGACTCTGGGAATGCGCCTTGCTTTGGCCCGGCGCGAGCTGGAGAGCAAGTGGGGCGTCTCCAACCTAGAGATCCCCCTCAGCCAGGTCTGTCAGACCGAGGGCTTCTTCTGGTTCGCGTCCCATCTGCTGGCCCAGCTTCCCCGATTCCAGCAGATCCACAACGCAGCCCTGGCTGAGTATCGCGCGGTTTACGGCATCCGCAGCAAGAACCATCCGGTCTCCGCGCTCGGCGCCCAGGGTGAGTGGCGTGAAGCCCCTTTCTGGGTCTGGCGGCAGGGGCAACCCCGCCGACGGCCTCTGCTTGTACGTCAGGCACCGCGCACGATGTTCTTGCGGATCGCCGGCGAAGACGACCCCCTGATCGAGCTGCCCCTGTCCCCTGACCGCGAGGCTTGCTGCGCGGTAGAACGGCTGCATGATCTCGCCAGCCGGTCGATTCGCCTGCGCACCAGGGCGCTGACAACAACCATGTTCTGCCGCTATCTCTTGGGCGATCTGTTCATTCACGGTATCGGCGGGGCGAAGTACGACGAGCTGGGCGACTCCATCGCCCGGCAATTCTTCGGCATCGAGCCTCCAGAATTCCTCACCCTCTCCTTGACCGCCTGGCTGGGCCTGCCTGATCAGACTGCCACGCCATCAGAGCTTGCAGCGTTGGAGCGGGCCCTCCGCGACCTGGTTTACAATCCGGATCGCCATCTCTCCGAACCACTTTCGCCCCAGGTTCGTAACTTGATTAGTAACAAGCGTGAGGTAATTGCGCGAGAAGGCGCCATCAGGCAGGAGAGGATTGCTCGTTTTCGGGCGATCCGAGCAATCAATGAAGCACTCCAAGAACTGGTGCAGGAATCACGCCATTCGCTTGAAATCCGGAGATCGCAAGTCCTTGCGGGTCTGGAGTGGAACCGCCTGGCGCATGGTCGCGAGTACGCCTGGGTGCTCCATTCGGCACAGCGCTTGCACAAAACAATGATTGGCTTGGGCTCCGGGCTGGATTCTTAAGTATTAACTTTAGGGGTTAATTTGCGTTTAATTTGAAATAATGTTGGCTTCGAGTCCAATCGGCAATCCGGCAAACTCAGGCGTCGAAAAAGCCACAAGGTCGGTGAGTACCTTGAGGCAGACACGATTTTTAGCTCGTACAATGTGAACAGGGTGTTGCGTGATGAGTAGCGTTGGATCCTCTTGGTCTTCGGCTGACAGTTCCCGCCCCGCGCGACGTGTTCCCAGAATGGTCGACCCGATGAAAGCTCTATCGTCGGCGGTACGCTTGCCGTTTCGCCGCGGCTCGGTCGAGTATAGCCTTGGAACCGAAGCCGACCATGAAGCCGTGTACCAGACCCTGCTCCACGTGTTTCACGGTCCGGATCGAGAGTCGTTCCTGGGCGCCTTGAGCGATCCTGCCTATCGTCCCGAGCAGCGTCTGCTGGCCAAGGTTGATGGGCGCGTGGTCAGCCATGCTCACCTCACGGAGCGCGAGGTTCGGTATGGCTGTGCCAGGGTGCCGATCAACGGAGTGATGTGGGTAGGGACACTGCCTGAGTTTCGAGGTTTGGGGTTTGCCCAGAACCTGATGCGTCTGGCGGACGAGCGGGCCCGAGCGACGGGGCACGTGCTCCAAGCCCTGACGACCGGCATGCCTCAGTTCTATCGACCGCTCGGCTGGGGTGTTTGTGGGCGGCAGACTTACGCCCAGGCCCTCAGCCGCAACCTGCCCCAGGTCATTGACGGGCTGATCGAGGGACGGGCGGGCTTCTGGCACGTCCGTCCCTGGCGACAAGTCGAGCTTGCCGACCTGATGTCGCTTTACGAGATGCAGTACGCCCAGGTCACCGGATCGGTCATCCGATCAGAGGAATATTGGCGGTGGCTGATCGGCCGTCGCTACGCCCACGTCATCTGGGTTGTCTGTCAGGGTGAAACCGTGCGCGGTTATGCCTTCGTGAAGGATCACAAGATTCTCGAGATCGCCTCCGATCCGGCTCATCCGCAGGCGCTTCGTTCGCTACTGGGCCGGGTGCGGGCCGAAGCACTCGAGCGTGCTTATCCTCAGGTCACGGTCCATGCCCCTGTCGATCATCCGGTCATCGAGGCTTTCCTGAGCGCTTCCGGCCGCCTGATCGACCAGGACATCGTCGACTCGGCCCTCTCGATGTATCACATTCCCGACGCGGGCGGGTTTCTCAAGTGTATCCTTCCGGAACTGAGCCGACGCGCTTCGGCAGCGGGCTGTGCCCTGCCCTTGGAGCTGGGCATCACCACCGACGATCACCGCTGGCTGATTCACATCGAGGGGAAGAACAGCCGGATCGAGCCCGATAAGCTCAGCCGCCGGCACCTTACCCTCTCGCCCCAGACTCTGGTGCGATTGCTGATGGGCCATACCAGCGTCGATTCCACGACCGGCGACGAAGGGTTCGTCGCCTCGACCGCAACGGCCCTTGACGCCGCTCGCATCCTCTTCCCCGTGCAGCCAATCTGGCGCAGTCCGCTGGATGCCGCCACGGCCTGATTGGGGTCGGGCCGGTCGACCCTGGAGTGCTGCGATCTCGCCGGTAACGAGGTTGCACTGGCTTTCAGGGAATGTACTTCTGGCTCCTGCAACGAGAGCGACCTTTCGTTCCATCGCTTCCAAGCCCTGGCTGGCGAATTACCGCCGGTTCAGTGACCATGTCCGTGTGCGGGGCCGGTCGAATGGGACGCGGCGCTCGCATCGTCATCAGATCCAATGGGAGCGCCTGGCGTGCGGGAAGACGCTCCGTCGACGGCATCGGTGCGGGGCCGGAAGCCGTAAAAGTACCGGAGCGCTGTCGCCATGAAGCACCGCTCGAGGCGGGTTGTCTGGAACTGGCCGGCGAGCTCGCGAATCACCTGGCCATAGGTCGGATAGATCTGGGTCGTCTCGGCAAGATCGCCCAGGCCGAGCCCCGCGTCCATTGCCAGCACCAGTTGCTGCAATATCAGGCTGGCCTGCATGCCGAGAATGGTCGCACCCAGAATTTTGCCCGAAGGCGAGGCCACCACCTTGGTAAAGCCCTCCGTCCGGCCTTCAATGCGGGCGCGATCGATGTCGGCATAGTTGACCCGGAAAAGGTGATGCTCAAGGTCATCGGCCTTGGCCTGGGCTTCGGAGATACCGACGGTCGCCACCTCGGGATCAAGAAACGTGGCCCACGGAAGGTTGGTGTAATCCATCTTGCGGCGGCGGCGAAGCACGGCGTTCTGGAAGGCGACTTCGGCCTCGGCCTCGGCCGCGTGTGTGTACTGGTTGCGCTTCAGGACGTCGCCGATCGCGAAGACGCGGACCGCGTGGGTCTGCAGCAGTTCATTGACCTCGATGCCGTGTTCCGGGTCAGCATGGACTCCCACGGCCTCGAGGTTCAGGTGCTCGACGTTGGCGAGGTGGGCCGAGGCGCAGAGGATCTCCGCGGACGAGACCTCAGCACGCTCGCCGG
The DNA here is from genome assembly GCA_019237095.1 of Planctomycetaceae bacterium. Lineage (GTDB taxonomy): Bacteria > Planctomycetota > Planctomycetia > Isosphaerales > Isosphaeraceae > Aquisphaera. The sequence goes on along the minus strand of JAFAHT010000481.1, from coordinate 9,480 downwards.
TGTCCCCGTCGTTGTAAATGCAGACTTTCTGATCGCCGCGCTTCTCGATGTTCTCGATCAACGCCCGCCGCTTGATGGTGATGCCCTCTCCGGTGAGCATGCAGGCGACGTGCCCGGAGATTTCGGGATCCTCGCGGGGGAGCACCCGGTCCTCATCGGTCAGAACGGTCACTTTCGATCCGAGCCGGGCGAAGACCTGGGCGAACTCCATGCCGATCGGACCGGCCCCGATGACGGTCAGGCTCTCGGGCACCTGGGTGAGCGACCAGAGTGAAGCGTCGTCGAGGCATCCGGCCTCGCCCAGTCCGGGGATCTTCGGCGGCGCCGGCCGCGAGCCGGTGGCGATCACGAACCGCTGCCCTTCGACACGCTTGGTGCCGTCCAGCAGTACCGTGTCGTAGGCTTCGAAGGCGGCCGTCCCGTGGAAGACGTCGATGCCGCGAGCCGCGAGAGCCTCGTCCGAATGATCCGCGGCAAACGCCTCGGACACACGATGCAGCCGGTTCAGCACCGAAGCAAGATCGACGCGGGGCGGCTCGACGTGGATTCCGAACTCACTGGCTCCGCGAATCTGCCGGACCAGCCGGGCCGCCTGCACCAGACCCTTGCTGGGCACGACCGCCGCCAACCAGCCTTTTTCTCCGGGAGGCCTCTTGTCGATCAGGGCCACCTTGGCACCGACGCGTGCGGCCAACGTGGCCAGGTGCAACCCCCCTGAGCCCCCACCGATCACCACGAGGTCATACATTGCCGGTGTCTCGAAATCCGGGTCGGAATTGATCAAGCCGCCAGACAGCTCAAGGTCTCCTGGGATGCCGCCGTCGCCAGGGCGTAGCATGCCATGAATGGGCAATATACACTGTGGGTTGATCGCTGACCACAGTTTACTCCTCTCCCACTCGTGTGCCGCAATCCGAGCGACCGGCTTTGCGCAGGCCGAGCACGCTGCTAGACTAAATAAGACGCCTTCGACGAATTCCTTCAGACAAACTCGTGAGCCAAGACTGGCCATGGAACCCGTGGTCATCGCCTGTGGCGGTTGCGGCACGGCCATCCGCATTCGCCATCCCGAGATCGCCCGCCGCCGGTTTTGCCCGCGGTGCCGTACGGACCTGACGCGCGACCAGGATCCCGTGTGTCGCCAGAGCCTGGCGCGATTAACCGGCATCCTGATCGCGGCTCTGCTCCTGGGCACCGGAGCAATGCTGGGTGTCTTGACATCCGCTTCCCACTCTTCCGCAAGCCATGTCCGCGGCGAGTCGCCATCAGCCAGACCGGACACGGCCCCCGCACAATTGGCCCCGGTTTCCGCGTTGCCTCCGAGTCCGACACTCCTGGCAATGCGCACAACAACCCACGAGGGCGACGATGAGAGAATCGCGCCGGCCGCTCCTCCGCTCCCTTGCGCGCCGGCCGCTGCTGAACCGCAGCGCGCAGATCCGGTCCTGGTCGAGTTTGCTGCCGCGCCGGCCGCCGGGCTCGCCCAAGCTCCGCCAGAGCCGCCGCGGTTCAAGGTGAGAGATGAGCAGGGACAGCCCGTGGTGGCCCGACTCCACGGTCAGCATGAAGGCACGACGGCACTCATCTTGCCCGATGGCCAGCTTGGCTTCCCCAACATGCTCGTGCCCACCGATGAACCGTTTCAGCCGTTCACGGCCGACGAGTTGCTGGCGCGGTTGCAGAAGGGCCCGCTGGGGGATTTCCAGATCCACCAGACAGCGCACTACTTGATCTTCTTCCAGTCGAGCCGTGCCCTCGCGGAAGCCAGTGGCCGCTGGCTTGAAGATCTGTACAAGCGATTGCTCGACGCGTTTCGCAAACACGAGATGGCGGTGCATGACACGGAGTTTCCGCTTGTCGCCGTGATCTACCGGACTGAACGCGACTTCCGGGCCAGCAAGCGGGTTGATCCGGAGGTCCAGGCCGTTTACGAGATTGGCACGAACCGCATCTACTTTTACGAGACGTCGGAGCACGACGAGAATGCGCCAGAGCTCTCCGCCCTGCGCAAACCTCAGACGGTCGTTCACGAAGGAACGCACCAGGTCCTGCAAAATATCGGGGTCCATCCCCGACTCAGCGCCTGGCCGATCTGGCTGGTGGAGGGCTTGGCCGAGTACTGTTCCACCCCGGCCAGCTCGCGCAAGGGAGGAAAGCCGACTTGGGACGGCCTGGGGATGATCAACGGCCTGCACATGGCCACGATTCGCGAGCTCGAGGATCCGCTTTCGGTCGCGATCCGCGGCGACGACGGCCAATCCAAGGCGCTGGTGCGCGAGCCCGGCAAACCGCTCGTGGAGTGCTTGGTCCGCAAGACCCACCTCACGCCCACGGAATATGCCCTGGCCTGGGCGATGACTCATTACCTGGCGTTCAAGCGGCAGGACGACTTCGTCGCGTATCTGAAGGTCATGAGTCAGATTCCCCCGCTCGAGCCCCGGACGCCCGAGGATCATCTGGCCGAGTTCCGGAAGGCGTTCGGGTCCGATCTGGTCAAGATCGACAAGACGATCGATCGCTACTTGAAGAATCTCGCCAAGCAGAAGGGATACGACCCGATGCCCTTCTACGCGGCGACCTACGAGCAGTCCCTGCCCGCGGGCCTGCTCAAGCGGGCCGCGATGGTCAGCCAGTCGCCCCAGATGATCCAGCAATGGGTTGAGGAAATCAGCAACCCCTTGGGCGCCCAGCCCACCTGGCAGGCCCTACCGCACGCCACCCGCGCCCGGGCCCTTCTTGCTGTTGAGGAATATATGAAGGGACATTGACCGCCCGCGCAGACGACCTAGCCAATCCCGGCAGCCGTTGCTATCATGAAATTGACGTTCGGGCTACCGAGCCGGTCGCCAGAACGTCTACCCACCCTGGGGACGTAGCTCAATTGGGAGAGCGCCTGGTTTGCAACCAGGAGGTTGGCGGTTCGATCCCGCTCGTCTCCACTAAATCGTTGTGCGATTTGGAACCTGAGACAAGTTTCGGTCGATTCTCCTTGGTCCGGGATTCATCAAGTGTCGAAGCCCGGATGTACCCCTCAAGTCGGAAGCGCGGGAAAGAGCGTTGGCGCCATCTTCGCCGCAAACGCCCTGAACAATCGCACCGATCGCGAAACGTGCCGGTTGCCCAGATGGACCGCCGAGAGATCGACGGTACGGAAGCGCCACTTCGGCATGACCTCGACGAGCCGCCCGTCGTCGAGCAGCTCGGGCCGCACCAGGGGCGGGAGGTCGCCGATGCCGGCGCCCGACAGCAGCGCGGCCGCAAGGCCGGCGTAGTCGTTCATCGAGAGGCTGGGCCGAAAGGTCAGAACTTTCCGGAGACATTCGACCGATGGTTGGCGACCACAGCGCCGACGGCGTCGCTGAGCTCTGCGCCTCGACGAGCATGCTCGAGGACTTCGAACCCCAGATCCGTTAATCGTAAGCGCCGCGTCGAACGTTCGAGTAGCCGAATGCCAAGCTGCTCCTCAAGGTCGGCGATGCGACGGCTGACCGTCGAGACCGGCATGTTCAGGCGTCGCGCCGCCTCCGAGATGCTCTGCGCCTCGATGACCTGCGCGAAGATCAGCAGCGAATTGAGGTCCGTCAGCATTATCTCGATTTTGGAAAACAGATTCCCGAATTCTCCCACTAATCGCAAAGGCGCAAGGAATCTATACTGCCTCGCGAAAGCAGCTTCAACCAGCACAAGGGGGGTCGGATTGATGACGGAGCCGCGATTCTCCGCGGCCTCGACGAGCGGCCGTCGATTGGAATGTGAAGTGTCGCAAGCTGTCGCCGCGTTTTCGCTCGAGTTCGTTCCTTCTCGGAGTCGGGCTCGTTTGGAGAGGAGATCACGATGAAGACACGCGCGCGGATCGCGCTCGTTACTTTCGCGGCGCTCTTTGCTTCGGTCCGCCTGGCGTTCCCCGGCCCCGGCAAGGACGGAGGCCCCTCCGGGTTTTTCACCTACTCGCCTGATGCCCAGGTGGCCGCCTTGCAGCGGCAGGTCAAGGGGGTCGTGGAGCGTTACCAGGACGGCCTGAACAGCTCCGACTTCGCCAAGATCCGCCCCCTGTTCGCGACCAACTCCGTCGCCGAATGGAACGAGAAAGCGACGATGATCGGCGTCGACGCGATGGCCAAACCCTACAACGATCTATTTAAGGCGATCAAGTTCAAAACCGACTTCCAGTACGACGCGGTCGACGTGTACGGCGACGTGGCGATCGTCCGCACCCACCATCCGGTCGGCCCCGAGCACTTCCTGGCGGACGGATCGAAGAAGTTAGACTTCAACCGCGAGATCTTCGTGCTCCGCCGACTGGGCGGCGAGTGGAAGATCATGCTCTACACGTTTAATACCCAACCCCGACAAGGGGAGCAATGAGAGCATGCGACCTCGATTGAATCGACGGAGCATCCGATAGGAAGACAAGCAAATATTGCGACACGGAGAATGATGAAACATGTTCATATATGATCGCAAGCAGAAGGTGCTCGCCGCCATCGACAGGCAGCATTATTAGCGCGATGCCGGCCCCACCGGCAAGGAGGAAATCCATGGCCAGCCGACCCGTTCGTGAGCCCGTCAAGGATGACCTGCTCACGCCGAAGAACTCGGCGCTGATCATCATCGACTACCAGCCCGTGCAGGTGAATTCGGTCGCCTCGATGGACCGCCAGCTCCTGGTCAACAACATCGTCGGAGTGGCCAAGATCGGCCTCAGCTACGGCCTGCCGATCGTCCATTCCACGGTCAACGTCAAGACCGGCCTGAACAAGCCGCCCATCCCGCAGCTCCGAAAGGTGCTGAAGGACGTCCCGACCTACGACCGCACCACGATCAACTCGTGGGAGGACGTAGAATTCGTCGAGGCAGTCAAGGCCGCGGGCCGCAAGAAGCTGATCATGACCGCGCTTTGGACCGAAGCCTGCCTGACCTTCCCCGCGTTGGACGCGCTGCGCGAGGGCTACGAGGTCTATCCGGTGGTAGACGCCGTGGGCGGCACCTCGGTCCAGGCCCACGAGGCGGCCCTGCGGCGGATCGAGCAGGCCGGCGCCAAGCCGATCAGTTGGACGCAACTGCTGTGCGAGTTGCAGCGCGACTGGGCGCGCCAGGAGACGGTGCCGCAGTTCATGGATCTTTTCATCGAGACCGGCGGCACCGCCGGCATCCAGTTCGGCTACGACAAGGCCGAGTAACCGGCCGATCCGGCGTCGGGGTGGAGTGGGATTCGTGGTCGGATCCCGGTCGCCGTGGCTCCGCCCCGGTCATCATACGTGGGATTGTGCCGGTACCATCGCCGGGGCCGATGGCTCGCGCCAGCCTACGGCCGTGCAGCATGCGTTGGCGCGATCGCAAGATGCTCATGTTGCGACGATCGCGGCGAAGTTGGCATTCTAGTACGCCGTCCTAGTACACACGACCACGGAGGATGACTCGAATGGTTCGTACAATGAAGGCTGCAGTGATATACGAAGCGGGCGGGCCGGAGGTGCTGAAGATCGAGAGCCGCCCGATCCCGACGCCGCGTGTCGGCGAGGTGTTGATCCGGATCAAGGCGTTCGGGCTCAACCGCTCCGAGCTGTTCACGAGGCAGGGCCATTCGCCCGGTGTCAAGTTCCCGCGCGTGCTCGGCATCGAGGCTGTGGGCCTCGTCGAGGATGCACCGGGTGGCGAGTTTCACGCAGGGGAGGCCGTCGCGACCGCGATGGGAGGCATGGGGCGCCAGTTCGACGGCGGATATGCCGAGTATTGCTGCGCGCCCGCGACACAGGTCCAGACTATCAAGACCGAACTCCCCTGGGAGACGCTCGGCGCCCTGCCGGAGATGATGCAGACGTCCTGGGGCTCGCTCTTCAAGTCGCTCCGCCTCAATAGAGGCGAGACTCTTCTGATCCGCGGCGGAACGACCTCGATCGGCCTCGCATCCGCCGCGATCGCCCACGGGCACGGTGCCTCTGTCGCAGCGACGACCCGGAACCCCGACCGGGAGAAGCTGCTGCGCGCAAGTGGAGTCGATCGAGTCTTCATCGATGGCGGGTCAATCGCTGAAAAGGTCAAGGGCGTGTATCCCGAAGGCGTTGACAAGGTGCTCGAACTGGTCGGCACCACGACGCTAGAGGATTCGCTTCACTGTGCCAAACAGGGGGGCGTTGTCTGCATGACAGGCATCGTCGGCAATAAGTGGTCATTCGACGAATTCAGCCCGATGGACGTGATCCCAACTGCGGTTAACCTCACCACATATTCCGGTGGATCGGAGGACTTCATGCGGACGCCGCTCGACGAATTAGCGGGGCAGGTTGTGGCCGGCACCCTGCGAATTCAGCTCGGCAGAGTCTTCCGACTCGACGAGATTGTGGAGGCGCATCGCTGCATGGAGGAGAACCGAGCCGGCGGAAAGCTCGTGGTGCTGACTTAGGGCATGTCGGTGCACAACCTCAAGCGGCCATGTCCTGACGGTGAGCAGGCGACCGGGACCGATTCCGTGTATCGCATCGACGCATAAAACTCTGGCACGGTAGCGAAACGGCGAGGAAACCTGCGAATTCCTGGGAAATCCCGATAAAGCCTGGAAAACGCTCGCAGCGGCCCTATCGCAGCTAAACTATTGCCGCATAACGGCTTGCAGTTGCTTCGACCGCCTGGTTTGCAACCAGGAGGTTGGCGGTTCGATCCCGCTCGTCTCCACTGTAAGTTAGAATGAAAGAGCACTCACGGCAATCCATCCACGCAATTCAAACCCAGCGCTCGCGCAATCCTCAGGTTTGCACGGTGTTGAGATACGATTCAGAACTCGAATCACTTCGAGAATCTGCGACCGGAATCAAGCCGTTCGATAACCAGGCGCTCGTACTCTCGGCAGTTCGGCACGGAGTTGGTCTCGACCCTGCAAGTTGTGCTGAGCTCCAGGGAGTGTCGCGCACGGAGTAGAATGAACTTGTCACGGCTCGGATTGACATGGTAAACGGAGGTTGCCGCGATCATGAAGACGAAGATTCTCGACTTGAAGTCGGAGTCGTTGCCGCCGTCGTGCTTGGGACCGGATGGGAAGTTCAAACGGGAAAGCGAGGAAGAGCGCCGAAAGCGCCTGGAATCGACCCGTCAGCGTCTGCGCGAAATTGCTCAAATCCCCAATGAACCGAATGATCCCCCCGATGAGGAATGGATGCGCGGGATCGACGAGATGCGTCCACACCGGCCCTCGTTCAAGGCGTGTTACTGATCCATGCAGGAGTATGTGTTGCTCGATTCCGGCCCGCTGGGTCACGCGTGTCAACGGCGTGGAATGGCCTTGGCCGATCAATCGACAGCTTCAGCGCAGCCTCGCTGAGGGCATGAAACGGGGACGCAGCTAGTATTGGCGGCGGCGGCGCGATAATACTAACTGCGTCCCGGTTTCACGTCCCGTCCTGGTTTCACGTCCGCTAGCTGCGTCCCGGTTTCACGTCCGTGAAATCTTCGATACGGGTGAGATCGGCAAGCCGGCCGCGATAGGCAACAGTGACGCCCATGGCGGCAAAATCCTCGCGGGTTGTTCAGATTCATTCTGAAATCTCCCCAGTGCCCTGGCAAGTCAAGGTCGGTCTCCTTGGCCATGTCGGCGTTGCGGCAACTGGTCCGTGAGCGACAACCTTGGATCGTCTCGCGCGCGTCGTTAGAATCCGGTAAGAAGGAGACTCCTATGCCGCTGCGCGATCATTTTCGTCCGCCGGTTGAGAACAAGCATTCGTGGGATGAGCTTTACGGCATGTGGCCAGCGGTGATTGTGCAACAACTGTTCCCTATCTTGCCGGAAGGATATGTCGCCGCGCCGCGTCTGCACTTGGGCACGGCATTCGAGATCGACGTGTCAACCTACGAACGAGACGAGCCAGCGCGCCAGGAGAGGCCAGGCGATGGAAACGGTGGTGTCGCCGTCGCGGCGTGGGCGCCTCCGAAACCGACCCTCACGGTGGAAACCGAACTGCCCGACCAAGATGAGTATGAAGTGCGGGTCTACGATGCGCGTCATGGTCGGCGGCTGGTCGCGGCGATCGAAATCGTCAGCCCTTCCAACAAGGACCGTCCCGAGAGCCGGCGGGCATTTGTCGCCAAGGTTGCCGCGTTGCTTCAGCGCGACGTCAGTGTGTCGCTCGTGGACATCGTCACGATTCGTCAATTCAATCTCTATGCCGACCTGTTGGAGCTGATTGGCCGAAGCGACCCGATGGTCGGCGCAGCACCGCCCGCGCTTTACGCGGTCACGGCCCGCGGGCGCAAGCGCGTTCGCAAGCGGCCATTGCTGGATACCTGGTTCTACCCGATGGCGCTCGGCCAACCGCTGCCAACGCTGCCGATCTGGTTGGACGTCGACTTGGGCGTGTTCCTCAATCTGGAAACCAGCTACGAACAGACGTGCCACGTGCTGCGAATCGTATAATCCATCGCTTCGCTCATGGTTGCATCTCTGGCGGAGCAGCTTGCGTCTTCTGTTTGGGGAGCCATCGTCCAAATTGGCCGCCTGACGCCCACCTCGGGGGCATCCTGCGAGTAGCGGTTGATGGCCTCCACGAGCGCAAGGGAATTGGTTAGGCCCGGCTCACAGGAACCGCGCGGCATCGTCTCCATACCGGGAGATGAAGCGCATCGCCCTCGAAGCGTGCTCGCCCGCCTCCTCGGCCGGATTGAGGGCACGGGGACCGAGCGTGGTCCTGAAGTTGCACCCGCCACAACACGCCGGTGCCAGGTGGACCGTTCCGGGGGAGGGGAGAACGCCGGGGCGGCCACTCTGCTTCTCGACCCGAATCAGCGGCGCCCCTGGGAAAATTTGGCGGCGTTTGAGGGGAAGAGATGCTGGTAACACTTTCTCATTTCTTCCGTCTGGTGCCCCATGTACCGGTCGATAATCCTCTGATCGACGCCCTTGGATGCCAGGATGCTGGCGAAGGAATGGCGGAACGCGTGGAATCCTGGAATGTGACACCACTTGTCGTGTTCGGCAAGGGTTCGGTTGAAGTGATCGGTCGCTTGGCTCTCGGTGAGTGGCCCTGCGATCGGCAGGTTTCGGTTTGGCAGTCAGTGTGCCTCCCGAGACGATGAACTCGCCCGGTTCGGCTTCGGGAGGCATCTCCAGGAGCCCCCGCTTCAGGCGCATGAGTGCATCATTGACACGGGCCACGCCGAGATCGGCGACCGTCTCCTCCTTCGCATGGAGCGACTTCGTGAATTCCCGCTTCCCCCCAACGAAACCTAACGAGGTAGTTGCCACTTCGATCCCGAATTGCAGACGCCATCGAGCGAGCGTTGAGTATGACAGGTTCGGAGTAGGGACGAACGTCCCCATTCTACCGCCACACACAGCTCACGTCGTGGTGGAATTGTCGTGGAATAAAGAACGCCCCTGACGGGGCGTTTGTCGCAACTATTGCCGGAGACAGGACTTGAACCTGCACGAGCATGGTTAGCTCACTAGCCCCTCAAGCTAGCGCGTCTGCCAATTCCGCCACTCCGGCGCGT
>JAFAHT010000444.1 GCA_019237095.1 Planctomycetaceae bacterium | reverse complement strand
GAGCGTACTCCTCGAGCGTGCGATTGGCCCGGATGATCGTCCCGCCTAACCAGCTAATGCCCACACACACGACGACGAAGATCGCCATCGCGAGCTGCTGAAATGGATCTGCGATCGCGAACGAGAACCGGGGTTCGAGCGCGAAGGAAGCGGCACTCAAGGCTGACAGGACAGTTGCAAGCAGCCCGGGCCCGAAACCACCGTACCAGGCCGCACAGAACACCGCGGGGTAGTACAGCAGGAACGGGAATCGGTACTGGAACGACAGCAGGAATTCGCTCAGGACCACCGCTATGGCAACGAAGCCAATCGCGACTCCGTAACGCGCAAACCGGGGGCTTACAGCGAGGGGCAACATCCACTTCATCGGGGGTTCCATGGTTCCCTACCAGACACTTTCGTTCGAGACTCGCTCGCAGGCTTCAACTCCGTCGCGCCGGCCTGGGGAGGGGCCGCGCCGGACCGGCAAGATCTCCATTGTTCTCCCCGACGTCTTTCCTGCGGTCATGAGGGTTTGCTTCCGACGACCGGGAGGGTGAAGAGGAAGGTGCTCCCCTGGCCCGGCCGCGACTCGACCCAGATCCGGCCCCCGTGCCGCTCCACCACCCTCTTGCAGATCGCCAGCCCCATCCCCGTGCCGGGGTACTTGTCTCGCCCGTGCAGCCGCTGGAAGATCTGGAAGATCCGCTCCCGGTACTCGGGCGCGATGCCGATGCCGTTGTCGCGCACCGAGAAGACCCACTCCTCACCGGTCCGCTCGGCCGCGACGTGGACGCGCGGCGTGCCGTCGCAGAACTTCAGCGCGTTGCCGATCAGGTTCTGGAAGAGCTGGACGAACTGGATCGGGTCGGCGAGCACCGTGGGCAGGTCATCGTGGGTCACCACCGCCCCCTTCTCCTCGATGGCCCGGCCGAGATTGGCCACCGCCTCATCAAGCGCCGCCCGGGCCCCCATCTCCTCGAGGCGTCGCGCCTGGGTGGTGACGCGGGAATAGCGGAGCAGGCCCTCGATCAGCGTCTTCATTCGCGCGGCGCCGTCGACCGCGTAGTTGATGTACTTGTCGGCCCTCTCGTCGAGCCGGCCCTTGTACCGCTCGGCCAGCAGCTCCAGGAAGCTGGCGACCATGCGGAGGGGCTCCTGGAGGTCGTGGGAGGCGACGTAGGCGAACTGCTCGAGCTCGGCGTTGGACCGGGCCAGCTCCTCGGCGTGACGCTTGAGCAAGGCCGCGGCCCGCTTCCGCTCGGTGATGTCGCGGGCGATGCCCGCCGCCCCCATCACCTTGCCGGCGGCGTCGACCAGGGGCGAAATGCTCACGGACACGTTCAGGAGTCGGCCGTCTTTCCTCCGGATTACCGTCTCGTGATGCTCGATCCGCTCACCCCGCTTGATCTTCTCGACCATCACCGGCCACTCATCGACGGCGCCCTCCTGGTACATCCTGGAAATGCTCTGGCCGATAACCTCGCCGGCCGCGTAGCCAAACATGCTCTCCGCGCCTGGATTCCAGCTCAGGATCGTGTTATCGAGCGATTTGCTGTAGATCGCGTCCTCGGACGACTGGACGATTGAGGCGAGGAGAGTGGCGGCTTCCTCCGCTTGCTTGCGTATCGAGAGGTCGGTGAGGATCGCGCTGATGCCGGAGAATCCCTCGAATCGCAGAGCAGTCAACGAGACCTGGACCGGGATCGAGGTCCCATCCACGGCCCTCAGGCGGAGGTCCCCCTGGATGCGCTCGCACTGACCCGCCACCAGCAGCCTGCCGAAGGTCTCGCGGTCCTCCTCGTCCAGCAACGAGGCCAGGGAGGAGCCGATCACGCGGCTCAGGGTGGCCTTGACCATCTCGCCGAGGCGGCGATTGCCGTAAAGGATCCGACCCTCCAGGGAGAGCGTCGCAGCGCCTTCGTTCATCTGCTCGATCAGCAGGCGGTAGGCCTGATCGGCCCCCTGGAAGGTGTAGACCCGGTCGCCGCCAGGTTCGTGCACAACCAGGGCATCGACCTCGCCGCGACGGATCGCGCGGAGGGTCTCCTCGGCCTCCTCGAGCCGGGAGCGGAGATCCTCGACCTGGCCACGGAGATCCTCGGGATTGTCCACGTTGACACCCATGGCATCCTCATTCGCGGTGTGCTAGGGTCTGCGGCGTATGTCCAGGCGCACCAGGATCCGATCGGTGTCCGAGAGGTCGCCGATGAACCGGCGCAGGGGGAGGGGGAGCTTCTTGATCAGGGTCGGCAGGGCGACCAGTTGCTCCTCCTGGGCCAGCTCGGGCTGCTGGTAGATGTCGATGACCTGGAGCTCGCAGCGGCCGGCGAGGTAGCGGTCGCAGAGCTTGGTCATGTTGTCGACCGCCCGCCCGGACCGCGGGCTCATCCCCGCGATGAACAGGGAAAAGACGAAGACGTCATCTCCCCGCCCAGACTGGGGGTCGATCGGCCACGGCGCATCGGTCGACGGGGCCTCGTCCTCGGCGGGATGATCAGGATTCATGGTCTGCTCCGGTGGAATCGACCGGCCGGATGTCGAGGCCGATCAGGACTCGTTCCGAGTTCGAGAGGTCGCCGATGATCCTCCGCAGGGGCGGCGGGAGCTTCTTGACCAGGGTGGGGATGGCCACGATCTGGTCCGTGCGGGCCAGTTGGGGGGCTTGCATGAGGTCGATCACCTCGATGGTGTAGCGCCCCTTGAGGTTCTTCTCGCAAATCCTCCTGAGGTTGTCGATCGCCGCCAGCGACCGGGACGTCTGGCCGGCCACGTAGAGGCGAAGCTCCATACGTTGACTCTCCGTCCCGGCCGAGTCATCCGCCTTCTCGATGGGCTCTTGATCCCGTGTCATGGCTGGACCGTCCTTCCTTGGTTATCGTCGGCAAAGCTTTGGTCGACCCAACGGGAGGCGGCCATCCGGGCTTCGTCTCGGGCCTTTCCACCCTCACTGTTGTGCTCTCGCTCGGCGGCCCTCCTCAGCTCCTCCTCCTCGGCCTCGAGCTCCGCAGTGAGGGCGTCGATCTGCGCCCGGACCGCGGCGCGGCGCTGGACCATCCGCCGCTGCCGCTGCTGAGCCTCGTACTCGCGCTCGCGCGCCTCGGCCTCATCGCGGATCATCCGGGCCTCGCGGGCTGCCCCGACCAGGACCCCGTCCGTGCCGAGGTAGACGTCGATCAGCTCGATCCCCTGGTCCGTCAGGCGGAACTCGCGGACCTGGTTCGAGTGGGCCATGCCGCGCGATTTCAGGATGTAGAGCCCGCGGTTCCGCTCGCCGTCGGACTCGATCTCGCGCACCAGGATCCAGGTGTCGACCAGCCAGGAGATGTGTGTGTCCGAGGTCTCCTGGCTCGGGAGTGTCGCGGCCGTCAGGCTCGTCAACAGGGCTGTGACCTGGCGGTCCTTGAAGAAATCGATCACCCGGGTCAGCATCGATCGCAGCTCGCTGGCGGTCCCGACTGTGAGCAGGTTCGTCATCGGGTCGATGATGACGACCTCGGGCTCGAAATCGGCGACCAGCCGATGCATCCGGGCCAGGTGCACCTCCAGGCCGCCGGTGCTGGGCCGCGACGCATGGAAGCGGAGGAGGTCCTGCTCCATCAGGGGCGCCAGGTCAATGCCGATGGAGCGCATATTGCGGACGACCTGGCTGCTGGACTCCTCGAACGTGAAGAACAGGCAGCGCTTTCCCTCGCGGCAGGCCCGCCGGGCGAAGGTGGCCGCCAGGCTGGTCTTCCCGGACCCCGCCCCCCCGGAAACGAGGACGGTGCCGCCCCGGTAGAAGCCCCCTCCACCGAGCATGGCGTCCAGGTCCGGGATGCCGGTGGAGACGCGCGACGTCAGGGCCTGGTGGTCCAGCCCCAGCGAGGAGATCGGCAGGACCGACAGGCCCCCTTCATCGATCAGGAAGGGGACCTCGTCGGTGTCGTGGACCGAGCCCCGATATTTCAGCACCCGCAACCGCCGGGTCGAGATCTGGTCGCTGACCCGGTGGTCGAGAGTGATCACGCAATCGGAGATGTATTCCTCGAATCCGTGGCGGGTCAGGCCGTTGTCGCCGCGCTCGGCGGTGACGATCGCGGTGAGGCCCTTCTCCTTGAGCCAGCGGAATAACCGGCGCAGCTCGGTCCGCAGGATGCCCGGGTTGGGCAGCCCGGCGAAGAGCACCTCCAGGGTGTCGATCGCGACCCGCCTGGCCCCGATCGAATCGATGGCGAACCCAATCCGGATGAAGAGGCCCTCGAGGTCGTACTCCCCGGATTCCTCGATCTCACTCCGCTCGATGCGAACGTAATCGATGGCCAGTTTCCGATCCGCCTCCAGCGCGGCCAGGTCGAAACCCAGCGAGGCACCGTTGGTGGCCAGTTCCCCGGCGGTCTCTTCGAAAGTGATGAAGGCGCCCGGTTCGCCGAACCGCGTGGCCCCATGGACGAGGAATTCCAGGGCCATCAAGGTCTTGCCGCACCCCGGCCCGCCGCAGATCAGGGTGGTCCGCCCCCGGGGGAGGCCGCCGCGGGTGATCTCGTCGAGTCCCTGGATCCCCGTCGGAACCTTCTCGAGCCGCCCTGGCCCGCTAGTCTTGGGCTCTGGCTCTTTCACGGTGGGTGCATTCATGATCGTCCTCTACACACAGGAGAGGCACCCGGCCCCACGTGAGGCGAACGCACCGACCTTATGCAAGAACAAGATCGAGAGCTCGGATGGAGTCCTCGTTCGTGAGATCGTCGTCTGAATCACGATTATTTTCAATTATCCCAGATCAGGCGCGTGGCTGCAAACCATAAAAACTCTTCGATTTTGAAGTTTGTTTTCCGGTTGTTATCCGCCTCGTGGTTCATGGTGCACTCAACCCAGGTGCTCGGTCTCTCCAAGATGAGTCATTTTCTAAGAACGCAGTTCCGGCTCATCGCGTGACGGTCAGGGATAGTTCGGACGAGGCCGAATGGTTGGCGACCAGGTCGGTCTG
>JAFAHT010000422.1 GCA_019237095.1 Planctomycetaceae bacterium | reverse complement strand
GATGATGGTCGAGCGCTACACCCGCCAGGGGAACGATTGGGTTCTTTCGGACATCACCGATCCGGATCAGGTTCTGAAGCTGGAATCGATCGGCTGCCAGATCCCTCTCGGCCGGATCTACGCCAAGGTCAAGTTCCCCGAACCCGGCGCGACGGAGGAGCCAACTCTGCACCCGGGGTGAGCCGCGGCGGCCTCTCTTCATCATTGCTCCCTGCGTCATCGGGTCACCGGCCAAGGCATCCAGCCTTGTCCCGCGGCCGGCGCAAGGTCGGCACAGTTCTCCGGTTCGATGGCCGCGGCGGCGACGCGCAAACTCGTTTCGAGGCGCGGGCCGGGCCGTGAGAACAAGGCGGATCCGTCGGCGATGACCACGCCGCCGTTGCGCACCGCGGGCAGGTCGCGCCATTCGGGACGGTCCTCGATGGCCCTCAGCTCGAGCTCGGCCCGCTCGAGGTTGAACCCGCAGGGCGCAACGATCACGACCTCGGGCCGGCCGGCGGCAACCTGCTTCCAGGTGAGTCGGCGTGAGGGGAGTCCCGTCTGGCCGATGACCTCGACCCCGCCAGCACGCTCGATGATCTCCGGGTTCCAGTGGCCGCAGCAGAACGGCGGGGCCAGCCACTCGAGCAGCAGCACGCGACGTGGCGGTGAGGACTTGGCTCCGGAAGCCTTGCGGCGGCGGGCGATCTCACCCGCGGTGAGTTTGAACCCGGCGATCATCGAGTCGGCCTCGGACCGGCAGTGGAGCAGGTCGCCAACCCGGCGAAACATGGCGAAGACATCATCGAGGGTTAGCGGGTTGAAGCTTTCAACGTCTGGTAAGCCAGGCAGTCGCAAGGCGGCCTCGCGCACGGTCTTCTCGTTGACGGCGCAGACGTCGCACTGCTCCTGGGTCAGGATCAGGTCCGGGGCCAGCTCGGCCAGGACGTCTTCCTCCAGATCGTAAAGCCCGTCCTGTTGCGACGAGACCAGCTCGTCAATCTCGGCGCTTGTGGCCTCGGCGCCGATCCGGTTCCTGGTCAAGAACGGCAGCGACTGGACCGCCGGCGGAAAATCGCACTCGTGCGTCACGCCCACCAGGTCGTCCTCGTGCCCGAGGGCGCAGACGAGTTCGGTCAGAGACGGGAGCAGACTGACGATGCGCATCAACGGCTCCTGGGTTTCGGAGAAGGGTGGCACTGTCTATTTCGGCCGATGAACGTCCGTCGTCGGCCCGACAGAGACGATGGTCATGGGCCAGAGCGGCCAGTCGCGGAGGAGGCGGCGGAGGTCGTCGAGGGTGACGCGCGAGAAGGCCTCGAGTTCGGCCTCGAGCGTCAGGTAAGCACGCCGGTACATCCACTGGAACCCCAGCGAGGCAAGCCGTCCCATGGGGCGTTCGCTACGCAGCACGGAGCGGGCAAGAACCTTGTTCTTGGCCTGGTCGAGCTCGTCCTCGGTGACGCCGCCGGCCATCACGGTACGGTAAATCTCGGCGATCCTGCCCAGGTTCGCCTGGGTCTCGCCTGGCTCGCAGCTCAGGAACGTGAAGAACGTGCCGGCCTGGTTGTAATCCTGATACGACAGCTCGGCGCCGTCGGCGAGTCCGGGATCGATCAAGGCCCAGTACAGGCGCGAACCGGTATGATCGCCCAGAATCGTCGCCAGAAGATGGGCCGCGTAGCGATCTTCGGTCTCCAGCGGCGGGGCGTCGCTGACGCCGACTACCGTCTGCTGCAGGTCCTCTTCCCGGCGAATCGCCCGAAAGGTGCCCGTGCCGCGAACCGGGTCGGCCTGTCGTGTTGCCGGGCCTCCTTGCCAGCCGGCGCAGTGCTGCACGGCGAGCTCGACGAGCTGGCTCCACTCGCCCTTGCCCGCGAAACCGAGCACGATGTTGGCCGGGCTGTAACGCTGGGCAAAGTAATCACGCATTCGCTCAACGCGCAGCGCGGTGATCGAATCGACCGAGCCCAGGATGCTGTTGCCCAGCGGGTGCGGGCCGAAGTGCGCGGTCTTGGCGGCTTCGTAGGCAACCGACATCGGGTTATCCAGGTACATCCGGATTTCTTCGATGATCACCTTCTTCTCGGTCTCGAAGTCGTCCTCCCGGAGCGTGGGGCGAAGGATGTCGGCCAGGACGTCGAAGGACGGGGTGAGATATTCCGGCAGGCAAGTGACGTGATAGAAGGTGTCTTCCTCGGAGGTCTGCGCGTTGTGCTTGGCGCCGACCCGGTCGAAGTCGCGATTCACGGTCAGGGCGTCGCGACGTGGCGTTCCCTTGAAAGTCATGTGCTCGAGAAAGTGCGAGACCCCGGCCAGGTCGGCCATCTCGTCGCGGCTGCCCGTCTTCACAAAGAAGCCGGCGGCGACCGAGTAGGCCCGGTTGTTCAGCTCGGCGATGACCTCGAGACCGTTTTCCAGCGTCGTATGATGAAACGTCATCAGTCTTGGCCCGTCAGAGAGAGGATGCCGGGGTCAAAATCCAACGCAAGCGTAGCCGGAGGAGACCGGCTCCGCCAGATTCTTGCAAACGAGAACTCGGTCTGGCCGCGTTTCTGCTCGCATGTCGGTCACACCTTGGATTCCGCGGGAAACCTCAGCGCCGTGGGACCCAGCGTGAGGATCGTCAGGTCGCGCATGTGCACGAATCCGGCGGCATAGTCCGAGACCGACCGCGGAGTCAGGGCGTCCAGCTCGGTCGAGATCTCCTCGAGCGGGCGGACCCGGCCCAAGAAGTACCAGTCCGAGGCCAGCGCGCTCGATCGGCTCATGCTCGATTCCTGTGCCATGATCAGAGAGCTTTTCAGACCGGCCCGCATCGTCTCCAGCTCCCCGGGTTCGATTCCCTCGCGGCCCAGCCGCCGGATCTCGGCGATGATGACATCGAGCGTTTGCTGGGCCCGATCGGTGGAGGTGCCGGCATAGCAGAGCATGGCCGCCCGAGCACGCTGGCTTTCATAACTGGCGTAAACCGAGTAACACAGCCCGCGCTTCTCGCGGACCTCGGTGAAAAGCCGGGCCGAGGAATAGCCTCCCAGGATGGCCACCGCGGCGCGGGCACGATAGTAATCGGGGCTGACGACTGTGGCCACGGGATGGGCCAGGGCAATCTGGATCTGCTGGGTCTCACGGAGAATGTGATCGCGCCGGGGCCCACCGGGTTTTTCCGACAGGTGAGGATCGGGCCTGGGCTTCCAGTCGCCGAAGAGTCGGCCAACGGCGTCCTTGAGCCGCGGCCAGTCGATGGCCCCCGCCACCCCCAGGATCGCGCCGTTAGGCCGGTAGACCGCCTGGTGAAACTGTCGCAACGCATCGCCGGTGAGGCCCGATATCCCCTCCACCGTCCCGGGCGAAGGCCGGCCCCAGGGCTCGGGGAAATGCCTCCGCCGCAGTTCGTAGATCACTTTCGTGCCGGGGTCGTCCTCAAGGCTCCGCAGGTTTTGCAGACAGAGCGCGCGGACCGGCTCGACCTCCTCGTCGTCGCAATGAGGCTGGAGCACGATGTCGGCAAAGATCTCCAGGGCTGGAACCAGGTTGCGACCGAGTGTCGCCGCCGACAAGCTGGTGTGCAGGGTCTGGGCGCTCTCTGAATGGCTGACTCCCAGGTTATCGAGTGCCGTGAGCAATTCGCGACTGTCCCGCGATCCGGCACCGCGCGTGATCCATTCGGCCACCATCGTGGCCGCGCCCCCCCCGACCTTCAGACCGTCTGCGACCTCGTAAGCCGCCCCGGCGGGGATCAGCAACGTGAACGCCGCCGACTGGACCCCCGGCATGACCTCGCCGACGAGCACCAGCCCATTGGAATACTCATGCTGTTCGATAGTCACAGGCACAGAATCGGACACGGGCATCCCCGGGAGTGGTCAGTGGTCAGTAGTCAGTGGTCAGTTGCGAGTGGCCAGTGGCCAATGGCCAGCTATTGAGAACGAGCACCTGCTCCTCGCGGCTCGCCGTTAACTATTATTGTTGGAGAGAATCAGGTTAACAGACAGGGCGATCAAAGGCTACTTGCCACTGACCTTCTGCTCGACTTGATTCCCCTTCTCCCACTGGCCACCTGACCACTGGCCACTTACTACTCGCCCCTCGCCACCCGCCACAGCCCTTCACCCGTCGACCGCCTTGTAGAGTGTCTTGGCCCGGTGGAAGCCGAGACTGCGGTAAAGCTGAACGGCGGCGTTGTTCTCGGCGGTGACTTCCAGGTAGGCCCGGCGCAGTCCGGCCTCTTGAAATCCAGCGAGCGCGCGATGGACGAGGGCCCGTCCCAGGCCGATGCCCCTGTAGGAGGGAATCACCCCAAGGTTCTGGATCGCGCCGATGGGGCCGAGGTCCATGACGCCCTGAACCGTGGCGACGTAACCCTCGGGGCAGGCGATCAGCCACGTGGCCCCGGGCAGGAAGCCGGGTTTGCGGCGGATTTCGCGCATCAAGCGCTGGCATCCGTAGCGGTCTCCCAGGCAAGGGAACACGTAGGCGTCGATCTCATAGCGAAAGCTCTGGAATTTGACCTCGGCGTGGTCGGCCAGCAAGTCCTCCTCCCAGGGTACCCAGACAAAGCGGCCGGGAAGGGCCGCCGCCAGAGTGGCACCATGACCATCCAGGTCGATCTCCATCCGCAGGCGCTTATAGTAGGTAATGGCCATGAGAGATCGAAGTGTGGGTGCCAGCTCGACCAGGGCGCGACAGCAACTTTCACCGGCAACTGGAAGCATTCTAAGTCGGCTCTGGATTCAAGGTCAATCGGGGGCGACCGACAGGCATCAACATGGGCGATCGCCCGGCACGACCTTTCCACAGTTCGGCTTCCACCCCGGGAAAATTCACTCCGCGATCTCTTCGTCAGAGTCAAGTGAGTCCCAGGAGCGGTGAGTTCCGTCCGGGGTCGGCACGGTAACGCTTGCACTCGCCGTCGTGCCCGAGGTTGGCACCGTGTATCGCCCAGGGCGGGCGATCAGCATCGGCACGTTGAGCTGATGCCGCACCCGGTCGACGGTCTGGCCGAAGAGAAGGTCCCGCACCAGGCCGTGACCATGCGAACCGACGACCAGTAGATCCACGGGATCTTTCCGGAGGTAGCTGACGAGCTGGCCCGCGGGGTCGGGGCCGTACAGCAAGACCGAGCGGGCACGATAGCCGCGCTCGCGCAGGGACTGAACCAGCTCGTCCAGGTAACGTGCATCCGCCCCGGTTTCCCGGTCGGCGGTGTCGGCGCCGAGGACACGCGTAACCGGGGTGTCGACCACGTGCAAGAGCAAGAGATCGGGTCGCTTGCGGTCGGTCTGCGCCAGGCTCAAGGCGCGATTGAGGATCTCGGCATCGGCCTGGCCATGCTCCAGCGCCACACCGATGCGCGACAGAGAACGCGGCTGGAGTGCCTCGACCCAGTCGAGACTGACACTGGCCGGGGGCCCCCATGCCGGCGACGGGCGAACCAGCGGCTTGATCGTGACCCAGAAGAGCAAGCTCGCGACGCTCGCTATCAGCGCGACCAAAGCCGCTCCCACCAGCCAATCCAGGGGCAGCGGCCCGAACCGTACCCCCGACTTGCCTGCCAGCTCGATCCACGACCGCACCTGATCGAAGACGAGCTTGCCATTGAGGGCCACGATGACTCCGGCTACCCCCCATGCCAGGACCTGCCCCCACCAGGGGGTGGCGAACGCCCCCATGTTGCGGCGGTTGGACGTGAAGTGGATCAAGGGAATGACCGCGAAGGAAAGCTGTAAACTGAGCACCACCTGGCTGAGAATCAGAAGCTGATGCGTCGATCGCTCCCCCGCCAGGCCGATCACGATCACTGCGGGTACCAGGGCGATGAACCGGGTAATCAGGCGCCTCAGCCACGGCGCGATCTTCAGGTGCAGAAAGCCCTCCATGACGATCTGGCCGGCCAGCGTCCCCGTCAGGGTCGAACTTTGCCCGGCGCACAAAAGCGCGATGCCAAACAGGATCGGGGCGCCCCTGCCCAGGAATGAGGGCAACAGCTTGTGCGCCTCCTCGATGGTCGCTACCTCGATACCATGGCGGTGGAAAACCGCTGCGCTCAAGATCAGGATTGCCGCATTGACGAAGAACGCGGCGTTCAGCGCGATCGCGGCATCGAGCAAGAAATACTTGCAGGCCGAGCCTCGGCTACCGATGTCGGTGCCAATCCGACGCGTCTGCACGAGCGCTGAGTGAAGGTAGAGATTGTGGGGCATGACCGTCGCCCCGAGGATGCCAATCGCCACGAACAGCGCGCCAGGCGGCAGGCTGGGCCGCAGGCCAGAGACCACTTCCAAGAAATCGGGTTGAGCCTCGAACATCTGGACCAGGAAACAACCGCCGATGGTCGCCACTAGCACCAGAATCACGGCTTCCAACTGCCGCATCCCCCAGCGCTGAAGGTACAAGAGCGCAAACGTGTCAAAGGCCGTGATCAGACAGCCCCAGAGCAGGGGCAGGCCGAAGAGGAGCTTGAGCGCGATGATGGTGCCCAGCACCTCGGCCAGGTCACACGCGGCGATGGCCACCTCGGTCAGAATCCAGAGGATGAGGTTGACCCGGGGTGAGTACTCAGCCCGACACGCCTGGGCCAGATCATGCTTCGTCACCACCCCCAGCCGAGCGGCCAGGGTCTGAAGCAGGATCGCCATCAGATTGGACATCAGAAGCACCCAGATCAGCGTGTAGCCGAACCGGGCACCACCCTCCAGATCCGTCGCCCAGTTGCCCGGGTCCATATAGCCGACACTCACCAGGTAAGCCGGCCCCAGGAAGGTGAAAAGCCGGCGCAGCTTTTGCCGCTTTCCCCCCGAGGGTGGAATGACGATCGACCCGTGGACATCCTCCAGGGACTTTCGTTCCGGACTCGTCTCCACTATCGCCATGCATGCCCCTCGCGACTCGAAATACCCGGGGAACCAGCGCCGTTCAGTTTCCCGGTCCTTATACATTGTTACCTTTACATCATTTTTCGGTTTCCGGCAAGTGGTGAATCAAATAAACAAAAACTTTTTTTTGGTACTCCAAAAACGGCGGGGAATCTTCAA
>JAFAHT010000420.1 GCA_019237095.1 Planctomycetaceae bacterium | reverse complement strand
GGCTCGAACGATTCATGATCGTCCAAGCCTGACGGTCGCGGGGCAGACTCCGGTGGCCAAGGGTCGGGGAGTCGATGACCTATGGACCACATCGCGGATCGCACCTGCACTCGCCGATCATACCGCTGCCAAGTCTTCGCATGGTTGTTCGCCTGTTTCGTCCTGGTCAACTCGTGTACGGCCCAGCAGCCCCCGCCCGACTCCACGTGGGAGGCCGACGCGGCCCTGGACGTTGAGCGGCCGATCACCGATGTCGGGCTCGGAGCTGTCCAAGGCGTTGTTGTACGCGATGACAAGATCTACGCCTACGGCGATGTTTTCCAAACCCAGCCGCGTGTCGGCGTGATCCGCGAGTACAACGAGCGGTTGGAGTCCACCGGCCGGGTTGTCTGGCTCCGACGCGGGGGGAAGCCGTTGATCGTACACCCCACCGGCCTGACCTGGCACGACCGTTGGGGTACGTTTCTGGGCGACACCATCAAGACGGCCGACCCGGCGCGGTCGCGAGCCGTAATCTACCGACTGGATTGGCAAAAGGCTTGGAGGGACGGTGACCTCGATGAGGCCGTCCTGAACGTCATCGAGGATGACGCGGCAATCAACGGCTGTCGTCCCGAATTGGTTAAGGTCGACGGGCGTGCCTTCTTGGCGACGGCCGACTACGGCGATCTTCGCCCCGAGATTCGTCTCTACGACGCGGCGGCATTGCTGGCGGCAGGACGGTCGAGCGCGCCGGCGGTCGTCGCCCACCGCGTACTCTGCGGGCCGTTCAACCAGAACCTGCACTGGGCCGCCGAGTCAGGGCACCTCATCTGCGTGCAGAACGTGATCGCGGGCCGGGGCTGGCGGCTCGACGAACTGGACCTGGCTCGAGCCATCGCGGACGGGCGTGCCGACGGGCCAGGGGTCAGGGTGCGCCGGCTAACCTTCACCCCACACGACGAGCTGGAGGGATACTGGCGGCTGACCGAGCAGCGAGGCTTGTTTGCTGTCGCCCGGCGTCGCGACAATCTGTTCCTTGGAACCTACCGCCAGACCGGTCCGCTCGCCTCGCCCCCGGAGCAGGGAAGGCCCGTCATCGAGGCCGTGCCCACTGAGAACCGGCCGGGGCGGAACCCATAAGTGGGGTAACGGGCGACCCATTGGTTCTTGGGTCATGGCATCGCGTTCGCCACGGCGATCGGGCTTCCGGGAAGACAAAGGGGAAGCCAAAGGGTACACTGGTGAATGGCACTAACTTAAGCGTAAGCCCAAGGGGCATTTGCACTTGCGGTCGATTTTGGCGAGACTAAACGCATGTGTTTCACACACACGCATCCCCCGGTGTTAGACTTTGTTTCTGGTTCAAGTAAGCCGCTTCGCGGCAGGCAGAGCCCGGAACCCCACACGCAACTCCGAGATCCTCCGCCATTGACCGCACTCCCTGGGCGCGGCAGCCTGCTTCGACTCGTTTCCTTCCCTCCGTCCCATGCACTCTCCCGCGTCACAACATCGGCCCCCGACACCCCTGGGGCCCCCTAATAAGGCAGGGAAACATTGCCCTATGTAGGGTGCGCGCGCACGCGCGAGGCTCCGGCCTTGCTAAGCAGCCGGGCTTCCTGAACCAAGGACTTGGACTTGATCTCGGCTCCGCGAGATTAAATCCTCATTAAGTTTCTTCGGGCCATCGAAAACCAAAAACTAAGCCTGACCCCGGGCTTGGCTGGCGGTCGGTCTTCTTGGTGCTCTCGGCGATGACCCCGAGCTTCTTGGGATTGGCCAGCACGACCTTCTTCGGCCAAGGGCTCCACGAGATCCACGAACCAGGGGTAGCTGGAGGTGGCCTCGAGGACCACTTTGAAGGGGCGGAACTGCCGGAAGAACTCGAGAATCTCGTCGGTCTGAGTGCATGCGAGTGTTTTCCGAGCCAGGACCTTTCGCTTCTCGTCACATGACGCAAACGGTAATAGACTTCTTGTGAAGATCGACGCCGATGAACTTCATTGCAGGTCTCCGGGTCTGGGTAAACGGGGTAACGGGCAAAATTCCTCAAGTCTTCCCCAGGTTCAGCGGTTCTGCAAATCGTCGCGTCGACCTTCACCTCCCTCTCATAGCTTCAATTCTCGGTCGGCGGCATGGGGCTCTGAAGAGCCTCGCCGGCCGCAGGCGTCGTGGCGCGAAAAGCGCTGAATCTCTACTTTTCTCTACCAAACGTCCGTTCAGTACCGGTGAGAAGTTGGCCTTGTATAAGCTGGTTCGCGCAGTGGTCTCCTGACCCGCCGTCCTCTGCGACCGCGGGCGTCGTGTCGAGAAGAGCGGTCAATCTCTATTTGAACTAAACCGCTCCGCGGTGGGAAAGACTGCGAACTCGCTCGTCTTCCCACGGCGTCAACGACTCACGCCCCTCCCCTGCAGGGGCCCGGCCCGGCTCGACCCCTCCCTTGAACCAAGACGATCCGCCGTGCTCATTTCCGCCTTGGCCACGCATGGCGACAGGCTCGGACCGTTTCTGGCTGCTTGAACGTAGCTTTTCGTAGCAATTGGCACCGCGCGGGTGGGGAGTGCTGTAACCAGCTCGACGCGCGGCGTCGACAGCGTTTTCCTTGGCCACACCGTGCAGAAGGACGCCGGCCGGGTGCGCAAGGGGTCGGGGCCGCGGGTGATGGCCGTCTTGAGGAACTGGATCATCGACTTGTGCTCCTTCTTGGGCAAGACGAGCCCGGCGGCGGCGAACCGCCACGACATGTGCCACCCCGGGAGGTTGGTGGAACTCCCGTCAACCCCGATCGGAGAATGAAACGGCCCTGCGCGACCGGACCACGCTTCGGCAGCAAAGTTTCCCTGGATTCCTCGCGCGCGCTCATGAAAAAACCCGCGCGATCAGGAACGCGGCCGTCGCAGCGACACCACCGATCAACATCGTCTGAGCGGCACTGCGCCACGGCCGCGTGCCGGTGAACCGCCCCTTCACGTAGCCGAAGGCCAAGAGCGCCACCAGAGTAACGGCAATCGAGACGAGCAGGGCGCTTTGGGTGGAGCTGATCACCATGTACGGCGACAGCGGTATCAAGCCGCCTGCAATGTAAGCCCCCGCGATCGTCAGGGCGCTCCACAACGCGCGGCCGGGATCGGGCTCCTCCAGGCCAAGCTCGAACCGCATCATGAAATCGATCCAGGCGGGGTGGTTGTTCCGGAACGCCCGCAAGATCGGCGCGATCTCGGCGTCGGTCAGGCCGTAGTGCTGGAAGACTGCCGCGACCTCCAGCTCCTCGACGTCGGGAACAGCCTGGACCTCGCGCTCTTCACGCAGCTTCTCGCTGGCGAAGTGCTCCGCGTCGCTACGGGCCGCGAGATAGCCGCCCAAGCCCATGGCGATCGAACCGGCGGCAACCTCGGCCAGACCCGCGGTGACGATGATCGCGGTGGTCGCCACTGCCGATCCCGACAGCCCAGCCGCCAGCGCGAACGGAACAGTCAATCCGTCAGACATGCCGATCACGACGTCACGTACGGCCTCGCTGGCAGTGAAATGGCGTTCGATATGGATCAGTTGGTGCATGGGGCTGTCTCACTGAAGTCTTTGGAAGCAGAATGAGGACGGGAGCTCGGAAATCAATCCAGCTCACCGCACGCACGGCGGGCGTCACGCTCAAACCAGTTGTCGCGATAGTAATGCCCGCCGCGACTCCATGCCAGCATACTGGCCGCCAGGTATGCCGGAATGAAGACCGGCCCCCACCTCTCGGCTTGCCGCACGTGGGCCTGCTCATGATCGCGCAGCTCTTCGAGGCTGGGCGCATCCCGACCGAGTATCACATGTCCCAGTGTCATCGCGTCGAAGCCGATACGGTTGGCGAACCATCTGGCAAACCCGCCGTGAAACTCCAGAGCCCCGCGCCGGTGCTGAACCCGTCCGCCCGTCCCCAGCGTGAGCGTTCCGGCAACCAGCCCCACCAAGGTGGTCGGCGCCGCCCAGGTGTAACACGCCAATCGGGTCAGAGGCCCGGGCGCGACAGGCCGGGCCAGCCGGCTCTGTGCGTGTTCAACGCGGCTCGCCCGTGGACGGTGTGGTCGCTTGTGTTGCCGATCCCGATCGCGCCCCATGCTATGATCCAGCTTCGGGAACATGGTAAGATTTGTCGCCCGGATCGGTATCCGCCCCGATTCGGATTGCCCGCGCAACCCGGTACGGCTCGAGTAACACTATCAGGCCGGGCCGACCAGGTCGCCGGCTGGAGGGCTTCGACCTCACGTGAGCACCAACTGCCCACAAACCGACCTCTACGCCGCAGACCTGCCACCCTTCGTCCGTGCCGACCTGAACGTGCCGCCGCTGGTACGTGTGAGCTGGGTCTGGACGATCGCACCAGCCTATGCGGGCGTATTCATCTGGATTCCTCTGCTCGACCGGCTGGGAACATGCTTGCCAGGGCAAACGAGCCTGGGCTGGCTGGCCGCCGCGGCCGTGCTGGCGGCATTGGCGTGCTGTTTTCTGCTCTACGACATCCCGGCCTTGTGGGGGTGGACGGCCGGTCATCGTCTGGGCGCCGTCGGTGCATCGACGTTCGGCACGACCGGGTCGGAGTGGATCACCGGCGTGGGCGTGGGGCTGGGCGGCCTTGCCTGGTACGCGGTCTCGGTCGCCATGGCAATGAAGTTGATCATGCTCGGCCTGCTCTCGTGCGGCCTGATCGACGTGACAGTCTTCAAACCCTGGAGTTTCGGGCCTCTGGTCCTGGTGAGCCCCGTGTTCCTGCTGACGGCCTCGTTCTGGATCTACATAATCACCGTGGCCTGCCGGCTGCGGATGGCGGGAGTGATCTTTGCCCTCATGCAGGTCTACACGCCGGTGGCGCTCTTGCTCCTGGGTGCGACGGCCTTGCTTGCCAGCGGCGGATTGCCAGGCTTCGCCGCGGCGCAGGAGTCGCTGGCCCAGCTCGACCCAGCCCTGAGGTTGCAAGTGGAACCGTGCCAGGCGCATCTGTTCCAGCTTATGTTCGGAGGTTTTGCCCTTTCCGGCTTGATGGGCGTCGAATGGGGCATGGCCGTCAGCGAGCGCCGCGATGTGCGCATCGGCGGCTGGATAGGGATCATCCTGGCTGGTTCTTACTGTGCGGTCATGGCGCTGCTCACGGTGGCCGGCGCGCTGGGCCAGTCCACTCGAGGCGGGTTCCAGGCAGTGGGGGACGTGCCAGCTTTCCCGCTCTCGTTTCATTGGGCTGTTTTCGTGGGCATTGGCGGAATCAAGGGCGGCGCGATTCTCAACCTTTTCGGGCTGGCCACACTGCCCGCGGGGTGTTACTCGGCCTGGACCTTCAGCCGCCGGCTGTCGATGCACTGGCCGGCAATTGGCCTGGTCCCCTGGGCCCGGATCGGCGGGGTCCTGGCGTTCGTCCTGATCGCCACCTCCTGGGCGGGCCGTATCGAAGAGATCTTCAACCTCATGGGTGCCATCTTCGCGTCCGCCATCGGCGCTTTGGTCGCTGATGCTCTGCGGCAGAAGGGGCAGTGGCATGGAGTTCGCCGCGGCTGGAACCCGGCGGGGTTGCTGGCCTGGGGGCTTGGAGTGGCTGTCGGCCTGCTGCCGGTGCTCGGGGCATTGATCGATTGGAGCGCGGCACGGCGGTTCCAGCCGGCGGCCCTGTACGCGTTTCTCACCTCGGCCGGACTCTACCTGGCGTTGGCGCCCCTCGGGCTGGAGCGCCCCCTGGCTCTTCTTCCCGAACCGGTAGCCGAGGGTACGCCGAAGCCCGTCCCGGTCAGCTCCGACCTGGAGCCAGCGCGAGGCACGGCCGGTTGACTCTGGATCGATCTGATCCCCGTTGACGTGGATCTGCTGGTCGAGAAGGCCGAGGGCATCATGCTGGACGTCTGGCCAAAGCTCCAGGCCAATTACCACGT
>JAFAHT010000400.1 GCA_019237095.1 Planctomycetaceae bacterium | reverse complement strand
GACTCTGCTTTCGCGTGTTGAAAAGGTGCTTAACCTGAATTAATGACTAACCGTGTGTATACCTCCTCGGAGAGCCCAAGGTAGCCCAGCACCCGCATCACCAAGACCGGCAGGGCCGTCAGATGCCAGCAACTCCCTTCACTGCTTCGCACCCGCGTCAGTGTCACCCCCGTCCGGGCGATCGCCTCCAGCACTCGCTTCGCCGTCGGACGATCTGTCGTCCGCTTCTCTTGGCCCGGATACAACCCCTGGAGTTCCTCGCCGCTCTGATCTTGTCCCCGGCGCACCAGGACCTCAAACAGCGTCAGGACGCGCAACGCCAGCGTCAGCAGATGGGTCAACCCGCGCACCTGATCGTCCCGATGCACGAACAGCGGCCGAATCCCCAGCGGTTGGTCCTTCAACTGGTGGAACGCACGCTCCACGCACGTCCCCGCGCGGTAGCCCAGCACCGAATCCCCCAACGACAGCCGCGCCGCCGGCGCGTTGGTCACCTGTGCCTGCCAGCCCATCCGCGCCACGAGTCGTTCGATCGCCGCCTCATCGCGCGTCACCGACGTGATCTGATAGCGCACGCTCCATTCCGTCGTCTGGGGCCGGTTCGGACCGCCACGGCCGGGGCCCACGTAGCGCGTCCGGCTGGTCTGCTGGCGCTCCCAACTCACCGTCAACAACCCCTGCGCGTCCTGCTCGACAAGCAGCGCGTTGACGGCCCGCTCCAACTCCCAGCCGGTGGTGAACTGGGCCCGGCCCGGACCCGGTGGCGGCGTCAAGCCGCGCACCGCCGCCTCGGTCTTCTTCAGCCGTCGTTCCAGCGCCTCTGCCTGGCTCTGGGCCGCCGCTTCGGAACGAATGATTTGCACCCGCTCCGTCCAGGCATGTTCGTCTCGGCCCACCACCGCGGACTGGGGCCGCTCGAACTCATAACCGCGGCCGATGAGTTCCTCCTCGCGGCGGATCTCGATCAGCTTGGCGGCCAGCTCGCCGACGAGGGCCGCCTCCACCCACGCCGAGAACTGGGTCTGGACCGCTCCCGTCAGCGGGAGCCGAGTCAGGTAGAAATCCTGGTTCGCGGCGATCTCGGCCCGCGTCTCCACTGCCGCCATCTTGCAGTCGCCGGAAGAGAGCAGCCCGGACTGACCCAGCATCGCGCGGACGCGGCGATACAACGGGAGGTACAACGGGTCGTCGGCGGCATTGCCCGGATGGACGTCGCCGGCCAGGAACAGCCCGGTCGGCTCGGCCACGGCGGCCATCAGCTTGAATTGGGGCAAGTCGGGACGGTGGTCCTTGCTGTGTCCCAGTTGCATCAGGCCATCATCGGTGACGGTGTGATATCCACAACTGGTGGTGGCGTCGAGTCGGACCCGCTCGACGGGGAGGGCATAGACGTCACAGTGGGCCTGCCAGAGATCGGCTTCCAAGGGCTCCCAAGCGGCCGGGTCGCCGAGGCGCTTCAGGACCAAGGTCAAGCGGTCGTCGCTGAATTCGACGGGCCGGATCGGCTGGCCGACGAGGGTCTCGAGGGTATGCTGGAGATTCTGGGCCCAGGCTTGGACGGGGGACTTGCGGTGGTCGGCGCGGGAGAGGATGTAAGCGATCCAGACGGTGATGAGCCATCCATAGGAGAGTCCCTGGTGGAGCGGGTGTGGTGGGAGATGGCGGTCGAGGATCTCGGGGAGTCGGAGGTTGCTGAGGAATCCCAAGAGGAGGGGTACATCATCGACACGTTGGTGGGTCAATTCCAGGGTGGCGTCCACGGTGGCTCTCCGACGAGGGACTTGGGAAAGTCTTCGTTGTATCGCGGAGGGCAGGCCGATGGAACGATCCAGGCGAAGCAACGTGAACATGGAGAGTATAGGTAGGTTGGGTTAAGATGTAATTGATAGTCTACTGAACGTTTGATACGCGAAATCGGAGCTTGCAGATACAGATCCTCGACGTTGCCGCGTAGGCCGACCACCTGAATGCGATCATGGAACGCTTTAACGCGGCCGCCAACTGGATCGTCGGGGAGCTGTTCGCCGCCAAGGTGACGAACAAGATCACGGCACAGAATAAAGGAGGTTCGCGACCGCTTCGGGCTGGGGGCCCAAACGGCCATCCTCTGCATCCACCGAGCCGTCGAGGCGTACAAGCGGGACACCTCGATCCGGCCCGTCTTCCGACCCGACGCGGCCATCACCTACGACGTGCGCACCCCGAGCTTTAAAGGCTCGGACCGCGTCAGCATGCTGACGCACTCCGGCCGGATCGTCGTGCCGTTCCTGATGGCCGGCTATCAGGCCGAGCGGATCGGCTACCCCAAGGGCCAGAGCGACCTCGTCAGGCACCACGACGGCAGGTGGACCCTGCTGGTCACGGTGGACGTCCCCGACGGGACCGAGGGTCCCCGCAGACGACTTCCTCGGCGTCGACATGGGGCTGGCCGAGAGCCGCCCTGTCGCAAGTCAGGGCTCGGGCCGCCTCGAAGTCGGCCCCAGAACTGGACGACCTACGGTCGAGCCGGAAATCCCACACCCTTCAGGGGTGGGAAACTTCACTCCTGTGGCCTGTGCGCAACCCAAGGGCGAACCGCTGCAGTAACGCCGTTGTTTGGACGCAACAATGATAGTCGACGTCATCCAAATTGGCGCCCACGTGGGCAAAGGTGACAAGGTTTTCGCAGAGGTCGAGCGCGGGCGCATTCGCTCGGGCATTCTGTTAGAGCCCATTCCGGCGGTGTTTCAGGAGTTGCAAGCCAACTACGCCGGCGTCGACGGTGATTTCCACCTGCTGAACGCGGCACTCCATCCGACTCAGAAAGAGGCGGTGCTTGAATACGTG
>JAFAHT010000366.1 GCA_019237095.1 Planctomycetaceae bacterium | reverse complement strand
CAAGAGAATCCATGAACGTCGTGGGAGCGTCGTGCACGCAAACGATTCGAAAGCCCTGAGGAGAACGCATGGCCAGTCGTCGCCGAGGTAAAGGCCGCCGCAAAGTCGGCCGCAAGAAACGCCGGATGCGCAGCCGGATCCGTCATCGCAAGAAATAGAACGCGCCCTCCATTTTTTTCTCTCGCCGCAGTCCGCCGACGTCCCGCCATGCCGCCAGATCGAGCTCCACCAGCGCACGGCCCGGGAACGATTGTCGAGCAGCCACAAGTGCCCCGCCGTTGGCCCCGTACGAGTGTCGGGGCTATTTGTTTTGGTATCGGCCTTGAAAAAAGCACTCGGAGGATTTGTCCGAGCTCGCCCCGGTCCGGTATGATAGAAGGTAATCCCTCTCTTGATGGTCTTTGGAACCGGCATGGAGCGAGCCATGGAACCAAGCGCCGATCATCGGCCTTCAATGCGATCTCAGGTCGATCATCGCCCATCCGTAGAGCTGCTCGAATCGACTCATCCTTTCCCTGGCGTTTACCGGATCAAGGCCATCGGGCGGGCCGCTCACGACTTTGAGCGGCGGGTGGTCGAGACGGTCGTTTCTCAGCTTCCGGCGCGCTCGGACCTGGACTACTACGTCCGGACCACCCCCGGCGGCCGCCACATTGCACTGACTCTCGATATCACCGTGCAGACCGCCGAGCAGGTCCGGGCCATCTACGCGGAAGTTCGAGAAATCGAGGGCTTGACCTTGCTTTTTTGATCCGTCGTCGCGCCCTTTCGTCACGGCCGCGGGCACGGCGTGACGGAGCCGTCGCGTGCCCGACCGGCACGATGGCGTTTCCTCCCTCTCCGGCCGCATGTATGATTTGCGACAGTTTCTCGACCAGCTAGCCAATCTCCGCTCATGCAATCACGAGCTGGACTAACGGTCGATCTCCCTTCCGCCGCGATGATGGGTTCTGATGACTGACGCCTCACTAACGGCCCAGTGGATCGATCTTCTCCACTGCGACGATCCGCGCGACGTGGTCCATCAGACGGTCGCTTCCCTGGCCCAGGGGGGAGTCATCGGCCTGGCGACCGAGACCGTGTACACACTCGCCGCCAGCGCATTGCTCGCAGAGGGTCTGGCACGGCTGCGCCGGCTGGGCGGTACGCCGGACTCGCAGCCGCTCACACTCATGGTCAAGGGTGCCCAGGAGTGCACCGACTGGGTGCCTGGAATCTCACAGGTCGGCCGCCGCCTGGCCTGGCGGCTCTGGCCCGGGCCTCTGACCCTGGTCTTCCCGCCGGCATTGACCGACGGCCTGTTTGGCCGCCTTCCCCCCAAGGCCAGGCAGGTCATCGCGCCGGCTGGCGGGCTGGCCCTGCGCAGCTCCGCCGATCCATTCTTGCGCGATGTGCTTGAACTGACGCCCGCCCCCCTTGTGCTGGGGGCTGTCGGGTTTGCCGACCGGCCCCCGGCGATCACTGCCGACCCGCTGCGCGGTCTTGCCGGGCTCGACATGGTCATCGACTCGGGACCAACGCAGTGTGGGCAGCTCTGCACCCAGGTGCGGATCGACGAGCAGCGATGGACGATCGAACGCGAAGGGGTCATCGATTCCAGGACCGTCACCCAGATGTCGGGACTGATCATCCTCTTCATCTGCACCGGCAACACCTGCCGCAGTCCCATGGCCGAAGCCATCTGCAAGCTGATGCTGGCGCGGCGGCTGGACTGTCCGGCCGAACAGATCGAGGAACGCGGCTACGTTGTACAGTCGGCGGGCGTGGCCGCGGCGACCGGGTCCCCCGCGGCCTCTCATGCAATCGACGTGCTCCGCGCCATGGGTGGTTCGCTGGAAAGCCATCGCAGCCGCCGGGTGACACTCGACCTGGTGCGCCAGGCCGACTGCATCTTCGCCATGACGGCCGACCATCTCGAAGCCCTGCTCGACGCCGTCCCCGAGGTCCAGTCGCACAGCCACCTCCTCGACCCACGGGGAGGCGACGTTCCCGACCCCATTGGCTCGGACCATCACCACTACCGCCAGACTGCCCAGATGATCGAGCAAATGCTGGAAGAGCGGCTCAAGCAATTAGGGCTGTGAAGCGCGTTCCAGTCGATGCCGAATGCCTTTTCTCAGAAACCGGCCCTGCACGCCTGGACCGTCACCCTATACCACCGCGCATCCATGCCCGCGAGCAACCCCGTCGTTCGCACCTTCGCCGACCTTGCGTGGTGCCGCCCGGCAGTCGTGGGAGAGAGCATAACTGATGATCTTCAAGCAATTTGCAATCAATTTGGATATCTATATTTCTATCTTCCAGGTCGGACTTGCCAATTTACCTGGGAAAGCCAAGAATGAACATGGCCGGGATGTTGAAGACGAGTTTCCCGGCCCGGATGGCTGCGTCTGAACCGACGCGGCCATGGCCGTCTGGCGACTTTCCGCCGGCCGGAGGAAGGCTCGTTGGAGTCGTCGCGGGATGGCCGTTGCCCAAGCTAGCCCTGAGGCGAATCTCGACCAACCCCCGTCCACGCCGGTCCATCGGCTGGGGGAGCAGGTGTTCGACACGGTCGCCGAGATCGGCGACGTCGGCGAGTTCTCGATCCTCACCTTGATCTGGATCTTTCGCCGACGGCCGCGGTGGTCGGTGCTGGTGCCGATCTTCTACGCCATCGGCGTCCAGAGCGTCTCGGTGGTGGCGATCACGGGAACCTTCATCGGCATGGTGCTCGCTGTCCAGGCCTATCATTCGTTCCAGATGATGGGGCTGGCCACCCGGTTGGGGTCGGTGATCAACATCTCGATCGTCAAGGAGCTGGGCCCTGTCCTGGCGGCGACCATGCTGGCGGGGCGGATCGGATCGTCCATGGCCGCCGAGCTCGGCACAATGCGGGTCACCGAGCAGATCGACGCACTGACCGCCCTGGGCACGAACCCGGTTTATTACCTGGTTACGCCCCGTTTTCTTGCCTGTCTGCTCTTGATCCCGCTCTTGACCTTGATGGCCGACTTCATGGGTGTGATCGGGGGTGCCGTCGTGGCGACCCAGATCTTGGGAGTGGACTCCTTTGCCTACTGGAAACACTCGCGCGACTTCGTCGAGAGCCTGGACATCTTCGCCGGAGTCTTCAAGAGCTACTTCTTCGGCGCCGCGATCGCATTGATCAGTTGCCATCGCGGGTTCAACTCGAGCGCGGGGGCCGAAGGGGTGGGCAAGGCCGCGACCGAGGCCTTCGTTTTCTCGTTCATCGCCATCCTCTTCCTCGACTTCGTCCTGGGGCTGGGCTGGAACACCGTCTACCGATCGATCTGGCCACAGGCCCAAGGGTTGATATGAGTGATGGGGCAACTGTCGATGGGGCCAGGCGCAAGGATCTGATCGAGATCCGCGATCTGTGCATGCGGTTCCGCACGCAGAGCGTCCTCCATGGTATCAACCTGACTATCCACCGCGGCGAGACAGTTTGTATCATCGGTGAGAGCGGCTGCGGCAAGACCGTGATGCTCAAACTGATCATCGGGCTGCTTCATCCCACCCAGGGAGGCGTCTGGTTCGACGGCATGGACGTCAACCGACTGGGCGGCAAGCAGCTTGTCAAGCTGCGGCTGCGGTTCGGGTTCCTGTTTCAGATGGCCGCGCTCTTCGACAGCCTGACGATCTACGATAATGTGGCCTTCGGCCTGCGCGAGCACCACATCTGCGGCGAGGACGAGATCCGGACCCTCGTTGCCGATCGTCTCCAGGAGGTGGGCCTTCCCCCGGGCCTGGAGCGCAAGAAGCCGGCCGAGCTCTCCGGCGGCCAGCGGAAACGGGTGGGTCTGGCCCGGGCCCTGGCCTTGAACCCGGAGGTCATGCTTTATGACGAGCCCACCACCGGGCTTGACCCGATCATGAGCGACGTGATCAACGAGCTGATTCTCCAGACCCAGCAGAACAAGAAAACCACGGGCGTGGTCGTGACCCACGACATGAAAACCGTGACCAAGGTGGCCGACCGCGTGGTCATGCTCTATCCGCTGGCCCGGCTGGCGCCGAACGAGCCCCAGATCATCTACGATGGCCCACCCGAGGACGTCGAGAACGCTGCCGACCCGCGCGTTCGCCAGTTCGTGCGCGGCGAGGCCGGCGAGCGACTCCGCGAGCTGGCTCAGCTTCGCGCCAACGCTAGTTGATGATGAACATGCGGAGCAACCAACCACCAGAAACATAGAGTCAAGGGACAGTGGGAAAATGAACGAACGCGTCATGCAGTTCCGGATCGGCATGTTTGTGATCGTGGCCGGGTTGGTCTTGACCATGCTGATTGTTTGGTTCGGGGAATCGCCGGCCCTGCTGCGCGACCAGGTCTACCTCAGGGCCCGCTACGCCGATGCGCCCGGGGTGCTCGAGGGGGTGGCCGTGCGCAAGAGCGGCATCCGGGTGGGCGAGGTGGCCGCGATCCAGTTCGACCATCGGCCCAACCAGCCCGATGGAGTGCTTGTGACCCTGGCCATCGAGCACAAGTACTCGATCCGCGAGGGGTCCGTGCCGCGGCTCTCGCGGTCGTTGATCGGCGACGTGACCATCGACCTGCTTCCCGGGACCGGGCAGGCCAACTTGCAACTGGGCCGCACTCCCGCCGACGCCCCGATTGTCGAGGGCGAAGTCGCCGCCGACCCGTCCAAGGTCGTGGCTGCGGCCATGCAGGCGTTCGACATGGTCGGCAACACGCTCAAGACGATCAACGAGGCAGCCGACGGCCTGGCCAAGCTCTCCAAGAACGCCGAGCACATCGACGACTTCCTCAAGACCTGGACCAGGTCCGGGCAGAATGTCTCCGCAGCCTCGCAAGGAATCGATCAGTTCCTCAAGACCAATGAGGACGAGTTCCGCACCACCATCGCCAACCTCAAGAAGGTGGGCGAGAAGCTCAACAACACCCTGACTCCCGAAACCCAGGACTCGCTCAAGACCGGGATCGCCAGGTTCTCTACGGCCACGGCCCGCCTCGACGCCCAGCTCGCCGATGTCGGACCCCTGCTGAAAGACCTGGGATCGCCCGTCAATCACGCGCCAACCACCGACTTCGGCCAGAGCGTCCGTCGCTTCAACCGGGTGGTCGCGGACCTGGAGCTGCTCTCCGCCTCCTTGC
Source organism: Planctomycetaceae bacterium (assembly GCA_019237095.1). Classification (GTDB taxonomy): domain Bacteria; phylum Planctomycetota; class Planctomycetia; order Isosphaerales; family Isosphaeraceae; genus Aquisphaera. Next base: position 9,790 of record JAFAHT010000366.1, on the reverse strand, counting down.
GCAACCGCAAGGGCACGCTGAACACCAGCGGCTCGATCCAGAAGCTGCTGACGCAGCCGGATCTCTACGACAACTTCAACACCATGGCCTTGAACGCCTCCCAGGCGCTGAGCCAGCTCAAGGCCGTCCTGACCTCGTTCCGCGCCTTCGCCGAACGGGTCTCACGCGACCCCTCGGCCATCTCGCGGGGCGTCCTGGCACGGTAAGTGTTTGTCCCGAGAATCGACCATGCGTCTGCCTGATCGCCGCCGTTTTCTCCACGACACCGCCGCGCTTGCCGCTGCGCTCGTCGCGCTTCCCGCCGGTTCGACCTGCGCCAGGGACAATGAGGACTCGGGGCTCAGCGAGACCGAGGGCAAGGGCAAGGCAATCAGCGCCAATGACATCCTTCGGGTCGGCGTGGTCGGCGTGCACGGGCGGGGCATGGAGCATATCGAAGGCTTCGGCCATCTCAAGGATGTGCGCATCACCGCGATCTGCGACATCGATCAGAACGTGATCGGCTCCGCGAAGCATGAGATCGAGCAACTCTACGGCAATTCGCCCCGCTACTACCAGGACATCCGCCGGCTGCTCGACGATAAGGAGATCGACGCGATCTCCGTCGCCACGACCAATCACTGGCACGCGCTGGCCACGATCTGGGCCTGCCAGGCCAGTAAGGACGTTTACGTCGAGAAGCCGGTCAGTCACAACGTGACCGAAGGGCGGCGGATGGTCGAGGTCGCACGGAAGCAGAACCGGATCGTCCAGACTGGTACGCAATTGCGCAGCCATAAGGGTATTCAGGACGCCATGGCCTTCATCCACTCGGGCCAGCTCGGCAAGGTCTACATGGCCAAGGGCCTCTGCTACAAGCCCCGAGGCTCCATCGGCCACAAACCCGATGGCCCTGTGCCCGCCGGCGTTGACTACAGCCTCTGGCTCGGCCCCGCGCCCGAGCGGCCGTTCAATCGCAACAGGTTCCACTACAACTGGCACTGGTTCTGGGACTACGGCAACGGCGACCTGGGCAACCAGGGCATTCACCAGATGGACGTGGCCCGCTGGGGACTGAACAAGCACGAGTTCCCCAAGGCCGTTCTTGCCTCGGGCGGCCGGTTCGGCTACTCTGACGATGGTCAGACTCCGAACACGCTGCACGTTTCCTACGAGTTTGACGACTGCGAGCTTCAGTTCGAGGTCCGTGGTCTTGCCACCAATGACGAGCTCAAGGTCAAGATCGGCGACATTTTCTATGGCACCGAGGGCATCCTCGCCGTCACCAGCTACACCAACTGGCAAACGTACCTCGGCCCGAAGCTCGAGAATGGCCCCGGCGGCACCGGCGGCGGCGACCACTTCGCCAATTTCGTGAGGGCCGTCAAGTCTCGCGACCACACGCTCCTGGCCGCCGACATCGAAGAGGGCCACCTCTCGAGCGCCTACTGCCACCTGGGCAACATCGCCTACCGGCTGGACCGCAAGCTGCACATCAACCCTATGAGAGAGTCGTTCATCGCCGATCCCGAAGCCGACTCGCTGCTGACCCGCCAGTACCGACAACCGTTCGTCGTCCCGGCCAAGGTGTGAGCCTGGCGCCAGACTCGGGCCATCAGACCACCAAGGACGCTTTGTTCGGCGCGAGTCTCACGAACCGCGCCGAACGAAGCCGGCTCCCAGCGCTTCTTGGGCTCCTTGGTTTCTTTGTGCCCTTCGTGGTTCGGTTCTTACTGATCTAGCCACCGAACATCTCACGTCCGGTCCAGGTTCTTCGGCTTGGCAGCGCCGGGGACAACGGGCGGTTGATCGAAGAAGGTGTCGCGATCGCGGATGATCGCCTGGGGGATGAGCTGGTCGCTATGGGTCGAGACGCCCGCGTGCTTGCGGATCGCCGTGCCGATCGCCATGACCTCGACCAGGCCGCCGCCCAGCTCGTAGACGAACAACTTGATGCCGATGACGCCATCGGCCCGCAGCTCCTCGGCCTCGAGGCGAATGTGGTCCAGACAGTTCTCGCGGGCTTCGTAGACCAGGCGGGTGACCGCACCGATCTCGCCTCTGGCGAATGAGCGGAAGAAGGCCGTGATCCCGCCGGCAAGCCCCAGCGCGTAGACGCTCGTCCCCAGCACCAGGCGGAGCGGGGCAAAGCCCATCTGGGTCAGGTTCCAGAGCTCCTCGCCGGTCAGCTCTGACGTGAACGGCGTCTTGGGCTGGCCCAGCGCCTGATTGTACGAGCCGGTGCCCACCATCAGCATCTCGCGCACGCCTGGCCCGAACGGCAAGATCCGGGTGATGATGTCGACCACCGCGTTGCATCCCCGCTCGGCGGCCTCGGCTTCCAGCCGCTCCAGGGCCAGGTGCCTTGTATGGTTGTACATATCCGAGAATTCTTTGATCTCGCCTCGGCGGGCAATCATCTTCAGTCCGCCGGCAATCCCCCGGCCGATCCCCAGCGCGTAGGCGACGTTGCCCATCACGAAGTGGCGCGGCTCGTATCCCGAGTCGATCTGGCAGAAGAGGTCTTGGCCGGTGCAGGCCGTCGAGAAGAAGGGATCCGTCTTCTGTCCGTCGTTGACCGCCGAACCGATCGCCATGAACTCCATGAGGTTGCCCAGTTGCCTGAGCTCCGAAGTCACGCCGGTCAGGCCGCGGGAGCTCTCCTCCTTGGCCTCCTGTTCGAGCCGGTTGATCGCGGCATGCCGGCCATCGACGATGAGCTGTGTGACGCTCCTGATCTCGCCGCCCGAGAGTGTCTTGAGCCCGCTGGTGATGCCCCGGACCAGCCCCAGCGAGTGGACGCTGTTGCCCACCACGATGTTCCCCGGGCCATAGCCAAGCTGCGTCAGACAGTAGATCTCGTTGCCCGATAGACCCGTCATCAACATGGTCGTCGCCTTTGAAGTCAACCTGGCATGCCCCAGCGCGGAAGGAGCTCCATGCCATCCCGTCCGCCCCTGCGTAGCATAGGGGGGGATTGTAGCCGAACACCAGGGATGCCAGAAGTGATTCGCACGGATCACCGGGAGATTTCGGCGGAACCGCAGATTGCGTCCGCCCGGCCAGACCGAAATGGTTCCCGCAACCCAGTACCCGAGAGGCTTCCGGGCGGAAGACCCTGGTCTTGCCATTGTAGGTGTTGCCACTGCGGAGGGCTGCACGGCATGGCCCAAGGCGGGCCGAGAGCAGCTAACGTGACCGCAAAGGAGGTTAATTTCCTCATCCCGAGATCTTGCGGACCTCGACGGTCTGTTCTCGTACCTTTCCGATCCCCCACAGGGTCATCATCGCCACATCGGCGGCGTCGCGACCGACCGCGATCGGGATCAGGGTGGGACGCACCGCCTCGGTCGTCGCATCGACGTTGTGCCATGCCCCGCTGAGGTAGACCTGCGCGACACTATGAAAATCGGGCGGCTCCAGCCCCGCCACATAGCACGAGGCATAGCGGGCGGGAATGCCCAGCGCCCGGCAGAAGGCGATGACCAGATGCGCGAAATCGCGGCATACGCCGACTCGCTCCGTCGCCGTATCGAACGCCGACGTCTTGGCGTCGGTCGTCCCGTAGTGGTACTCGACGTGTTGGCGGACCCAGTCGGCGATTGTCCGGACTCGCCCGCCGCCGGACGGGAGTTGACCGAACTCGCCGCGCGCCATCCGGGCGAGGAGGTCCGACTGGCAGTAGCGGGACGGCAGGGTGTAGACCAGTGACTCGGCGGGGATCTCCTGAAGCGGGTGTTCGACGGCATCATCGCACAGTGCAGTATTGGGAGCGGTCTCAATCGTTGCAGTAAACTCGAACGAAAACGGTCCTCGAGGGGCGATGATCCGCCGCTGGGGATTGCCGTAAACGTCCGTCCCGAGTTCGTGGAAAGGCGTCGGTGTCGTCAGCAGTCGCTCCTGTTGGACTCGGTGGGCGGGTCCGACGAGCGGCGGCTCGACCATCAGCAAGAGGAAAGTCTGTTCGGGCAGCAGGTTGTAGGCAGCGGTGGCTCGGACGGAGATTAGCAAGGGTGTTGTCCTCCTCGGGTGTCTTGCAACGCGCCCGGGTTCATTCTCGTGGGTCCAGATCGATCCGGCTTTTGACGTGGAGCATATGCTATACCCGTTGTGGCGAGGGAGCGGGAGTCAGACCTTGTTAGTCATTACAATAAGCAATTTTCATGCTAAACTTTCTTCGATTTCTTGGCCAGCAGAAATGTGCGGAAAACCCGCCGTTGCGCAGCTTATTCACCGCGACATTGCGGGAGGAACCCTACAATGGTTTCAGGAGCGGCAAAACCAATGCGTTGGGAACGGAGGCGAAAATGACGTACTGTTTAGGCATCGTGATGCACGAGGGGCTTGTGATGGCCTCCGACTCTCGATCGAACGCCAGTCTCGACGAGGTCAACGTCTGCCAGAAGATGCACACAATCGTCGATCCGGGGGAGCGCGTCTTCATCCTCCTGACCAGCGGGAACCTCTCCTGTTCGCAGTCGATCCTCACGCTGTTACGCCGCGATTTTGACCAGGGCAAGGGTCTTGCCTCTGCCGCGTCCATGTACGACGCTGCGCGGGTCGTGGGCCAACAGGTGCGGTCGGTCGCGGACATGGACCAGCCGGATTTGAATAGACACAATTTCCGGTTCAACGTCCACCTCCTCGTGGCCGGGCAGATCCGCGGGCAACCGCATGACCTCTACCTTATCTACCCGCAGGGCAACCCCTTGCGCGCGACGGAGGACGCGCCGTTCCTCCAGATCGGCGAGTCCAAGTACGGCCGCCCCATCCTCGACTGGGGAGTCCGTTACGCAAGCTCGTCTCTGGAGGAGGCTGCGCAGTATGCCTTGATTTCACTCGATTCGACGATGCGCTCGAACGTGGCGGTCGGCCCGCCGCTCGACCTCTTGGTCTACACCCGCGACGAGTTGCGGATCACTCGCAAGCGGCGGTTCATCGCCCAAGATCCGGATCTCCTGGCGATCCAGACCCGGTGGCAACAGTCGCTCCGTAAGGCGGTCCAGGAGTTGCCACGAGTTCGGTTCGACGAGCCCCGTACGAGATCTTGATCGCGCCGCCCGCGCGACCGAAATTTCTTGGCCAGGGTGAATAAGAGAGGGCTTGCTCGGCGAGATCGGGCCTCGTTCGGTCTTTGTCAACGATCAAACCATCGTCTCGGCCTTGCCGTTGAGCTGGGGTTCGTCGAGGAGTTCCGCGGCGGCGATGGATTCGACGAAGGCGCCGATCTTGCGGTATTTCTCATAACGGCGGTCGACAAGATCGTCGAGGGGAACACCCTTCAGCTCACGGAGGTTGCGCAGCAGGAAGGACTTGAGGTTAGAGGCGGCTTCACGGTGGTCGCGGTGGGCGCCGCCGGATGGCTCGGGGATGATCTCGTCGGTGATGCCGAAGCGCAGCAGATCGCGGCTGGTGAACTTGAGTGCGGCGGCCGCTTTGGGGGCATGTTCGCTGCCTTTCCAGAGTATTGACGCACAGCCTTCGGGGCTGATCACCGAGTAATAGGTGTGCTCGAGCATTCCCAGGCGGTCGCCGATGCCTATGCCCAGGGCACCGCCAGAGCCGCCCTCGCCGATCACGACGCAGACGATCGGGGTGCGGATCTGGCTCATCTCCATCAGGCTCTCGGCGATGATTGCCGCCTGGCCCCGCTCCTCGGCCGAGATTCCCGGATAGGCGCCCGGCGTGTCGATGAACGAGATGATCGGCAGGCCAAACTTGGCGGCGAACCGCATCTTGAGCAGGGCCTTGCGATAGCCCTCGGGATGAGCACAGCCGAAGTGGCAGGCCGTCCGCTCGGCCAGGTTCTTCCCTTTCTGGTGGCCGATGAACATGACCTTCATGTCGTCGAGGTGGGCCAGGCCGGTGACGATGGCCTTGTCGTCGCCGATGGCGCGGTCACCGTGGAGCTCGAGAAATTGCTCGAAAACCAGGTCGAGGTAATCGCGCGTCTGGGGACGCTGTTGATGGCGTGAAACCTGAACGGTCTGCCAGGAGTCAAGTTGCGAATAGATCTCGCGCTTCAGCGCGGCCAGCTCGCGCCGCAGCCTGCGGATCTGCTCACCGATCTTGGACGTATCCCCCACGGCGCGGTTCTTGGCGTACTGGGTCTCCATCTCTCCCAGGCGCAGCTCCATCTCGTAGATGGGCGCCTCGAAGGGTAAACGCTGCTCGCTGAAACTGGGCATGAAAGGGTGATCCTCGACCAGGGCCGCACCGCAGGAAACCGTTGGCAGATCCGGGTGGTCACCCGGCACGAGAAGACTCGAGATCGCGGGCCGCCCGACACCCCGGCGAATCCCGTTCAGAACAGGCCGTTTCCGGAATTGCTCGGCCCGGGGTCATCCTGGAAAATCCGGACTGATCGGAAGCGGGTCAGAAACTCGTGCAGGCTGGCGAGCCGGTCCGCCGGTCGTTTCATGATCATCTTCAGGATCAGATCGGAGAATTCCTGGGTGATAAGGTTGTTGTACATGGTGATCGCAATCGGCCGTTCCTGTAAGTGCTTGTTCAGAAGCTCTTGCAGGGAGTTCGCCCGGAACGGTGGGCGGCCGCAAGCTAATTCATAGCAGGTGATGCCAAAACTGTAAATATCGGCGAGCGGCGTGGGCGGTTCGCAACGAATCTGTTCGGGGGCGATATAACTCGGGGTGCCTTGACGGGGAATCTTGCCTCCAAAGAGTTTACGCAAACCCGAAAGAGGCCGCATGGCAAGCGCGTAGTCAATCACGCGTGCCTCGCCAGACCTGTTCGCCAGGATATTCTCGGGCTTGACGTCGCGATGCGTCCATCCTTTGTCGTGCATGTAAGCCAGGGCCGCGGCCGCCTGTTCCATGATCCGGTGCAGTTGGGACTTGGGCAAGGGATAGACGGAGGGCCGGGCGATTGGCAGCTTGAGGTGATAACCGGGAAAATGATCCATCACGAAATAGGGTTGAACTGGGTCGTTCACGTACTCATACACGCGGACCAGGTTCGGATGGCGCATCTCCATGCCGATTTTGGCCTCATTCTCGAACGACTTGCGCTCATCACGGTCTTCGCCGCGCGAGGCGAGCAACTGCTTGAGGGCGAACCGTTTCTGAGTCGAGTCCCGGACCACCTCCATGACCATCGACGTGGCCCCGGGATGAATGACTCGAACGACCCGATAACCACCGATCTTGTCCTCGCTGACGGTGTTGGAATCGGTCGCCACGGCTCACCTTTCACGACGAAGTCGATCGCGGTCCGCCGGCACTCACCGGCCAGTTCCTCGGTGACCTCTTTACGTACACTTCGTTTTCTCATGACGCATGATCCTACCAAAAACCGAAGAAACGGGGCAACTTGGGAAGCAAGCAAGGCATGCATTGGCCGTTTTATCTTTCGTATCTTTCGCGACAAAGCTCAAGACGGCGCCCCTCGGACACCGAACTACGTGGAGAAAGACAGACCTGTTTTCGAAGGCCGGGATACCCACCTTGTCGATCTCGCGAGCGGCCGGTCGCGGCGGGGACCGATTGAGCTTCGCAGCCGGGTTGAGACTGCTGCGATCCTCGACAGGAAGAAAGGGAGTGCGAAATGATGAAGGGATTCCGGAACGCCGGGCTGAACGACGAAACCTGTGGGCCGGGCGTGAACTCCCAGGATCTTCCAGTCTCAAGTCGGCGAGATGCGCTCGAGAGACTGCGAAAAAACATCGGTCTCGACGAAACGGAAATGGTTTTGCTGACCGGCGAGCCCGGAACCGGCAAGACATGGCTCTGGCGCCGGCTCGTCCATGAGCTTCCCGCGAACTGGCGTTGGCTGTCTGTGGACATGTCGGAAGCCCTTGACGCACTGGAGTTTCTGCGGCTGATCGGTCACGGCCTTGGAATCAACGCGCCTGACCGGCTGGGGCCAGCCCGGCTCGACCTGGCCCGTGCTCTCCAGGACGATTCGAGCGACGGCCGATCGTGGCTGCTGGTTATCGAGAACGCCCAGAGCACTCCGGCGCAGGTCTGGAACGAGATCCAGGCAATGGTCCACGCAATGGAAGCGTCCCAAGGTTTCGCCGCGGTGATCCTTGTGGGTCCGACCAAGCTGGCACGCCTGCTCGCCACCCGGTCCCTGAGCTCCCTGGCGACACGCATCCAAACGCATGTCCATTTACTCTCCCTCGATCTTGATGAGTCGCTCGAGCTGGTGCAGGCTCGCGGCGGCTTCGGGAATCTCGATCGGGCGATCCTGGAAGAGCTCCACCGTGACGCCCGGGGAAACCCGCGGCTGCTGCTGCAACTCTTGCGGAAGGGATCGTGGGCAACTGCTGCACCCGCCGTCACGAGCCAGCCGGGCACCCTACGGCGGTTGCCCGAACCACCGGTTCATCCGGTCGCTGCGCGTTCCGACGTGATCGCGGAACCGGCTCCAAGAGAGGTTCCCGCCACGAATGGGGGACTCGAGGTCCGCCCGCGGGGAAGTGCGGTAACCGCCGACGAGTCCGGCCCGCCCGCGCCGCCCTTGGTTCCCAGTCGCCCGCCCCTGCGCGTCGAGGAGGGGCTGATCGAGGTCGGCTGGGGGGGAAACCTCGAGGCCGAAGCGGCGGTCTCGACCGGCGAATCGGTCGCGCCGCTGGTTGCAGCCCTGCCTGCTGCCGGCCAGAGCGAGTCGCACGGCGAGGAGATGATCCAGGAGCATGAGAGCGAACTGCCTAGCGAGGAGATGATCGAGGACCATTACGCAGCCCTCCAGGCCTGGACCGAGTGGGCGAAAAACCGCAGCCGCGCCTCGATCCCCAGAGCCACGGCTGCCAGCGAGCAGGTGGAGGGCGTACAGGTTTCGAAGGCGACCATGGTCCGAGCCGAGGACGAGCAAGTCACGGTGGAGGAGTTTCCCGCGCCGGGTTTCCGTGCCGAGCCCCAGCACGGACATGCACCTTACAGCCAGCTCTTCTCTCGGTTGCGGCAGTCCAATTAAACGGCCTGATGCCGGGACGGGAGATCGTTCTCAAGCGTCCTACGTTCGAACCAAGAGCCTGCCGCTCGGTGAGCTCAGCTCGATCGCCAGCAAGATGGCCACGTCGTTCTGCCGCGCCGGTGCCGAACGGCCTCGCCCGAGCAATCACGCCGTAAACCGCATGTCCTTCTCTCCAGAATCATGAACCCCAAAAGAACCCTCTGTGACCACGGAAACTCCGCCGAATCGATTGATGAAACCAATGAGCAAGGACCGAAAGGTTTTTGATAGCGGCTCGGGCACGGCGTTGCTCGACGTGCGGGGTCGTTTCTGGTTTCTTTGATGAGCAGGTGCCGCCACCATTGATGGCCTGGTGCTGCCGGGCCGCCCTCTTCCCGGGAGGGACGGCATCGATGACCAATCCGACTCTGACGATGTCGTGTTGTCGCGTCTTGGGATCCATCGGGGGTGGTACCTGCTTTTCCTTCTGTCTTTCCCTTCAAGTCACCCATCCTCGGTTGCTGGTTCCAGGTGGACTTGGTTCTTGGCAGGTTTTCTGAGAGTCAGCAAGCGACTCGACTTGGCGCATCCCGTTTGCCGGAGATAATCTGACGTCGGTCGAGCACCGCTGGTAAGGGACCAGCCGCACACCGTCAACTCGGATGACCTTACCGTGTCAGATTCCATTGAGTCACAGTCACAGCCTGAAACCAGGCTTCTGGTTTCGCTTGCGACTTACAACGAGGCGGGAAACTTACAGCCCCTGGTCCAGACGATCCGCCAGTTCGCGCCGCGAAGTTCGATCCTGATCATCGATGACAACTCCCCCGATGGGACCGGCAAGATCGCCGATGAGCTCGCGGTGGAGCTACCCGCGATTCACGTGATGCACCGG
>JAFAHT010000260.1 GCA_019237095.1 Planctomycetaceae bacterium | reverse complement strand
CCAAGAGCATCGGGAACATTTCGATCCTCGACCGACGAATCCCGGGCAGAATTGCTTCCAGCGGCAAGGCCGGCCTCGCCACCATCTATCCTGTTCCGCGGGCGCTCGAGGGTCAATCGTGAAGTGGTGCGTCCGCTGAGCCCGGCGAAACAGCGCCCTTGGTGAGATGCCATGGCTTATCGATCTGCCGGCACGCCGAGGGGCGACAGCCGTGCTCGCCAATTGGGCTTGGTAGCTGAGGGATTCTCAGTGCCCCGCGAACGCGGGTTGACCCGCATCCTGCGACCGCCGTCCCGTTTCCAACGTGTCGCATACCAAGCCGGCCACCAGCCAGCGGAGCGGCACATGCTGCTCGCGCGCTTCTTTCCGAAGTTGCTTCAGAAGATCGGCGGACAGCGTAACTATCACCTGAGAAGTCGCGTTCATATCAGTCCCCATCGGCACTCAATGTCACAAATTTCCTGATAGTCTCTTGGTTGGCAATCCGCGTGCCAATCCCTGGATCAACCAAGCCCATCGTACCGTGAATGCAGGTTTCGAGCAAGTGCATTGATTCAATGTAACACTCTGTCTATAGAAACGGTAGGCCACGATTCCCTGTGACCATATAATGTGCCGAAAAAAGCGTTCTGAGGTGTGAATCAGACCGTCCGCCAGGTCCAAGGCGCACGGTCTGGCCGACGGTTCGGGTCGACGACGAGCGGGTCATTCTGCGACGAGGGAGATTGAATTGGATCTGCTGGCTCAAGGCGATTCCGCACGGAAAGCGACGAGACCGTCAATCGAGAGCTCACGCATGGTGAGCGTCGTTGCCTTCTGGCCAGGGCATTTCCGCGCCGCTCTCCTTGTGGTTGGCCGGCTGCGTCTCTGGCGGTTCGGGCCGCGAGAACGCGCGGATGATTCGCTCGCCCAAGACGTAGTAGACGGGGATGACGAACCGGCCGAGGATGGTGCTGATCAGCATGCCCGCGGCGATGACGATGCCTAGCGAATTGCGGCTGTAGGCCCCTGCGCCGGTGGCGCGCGCCATGGGCAGAACACCCATGATGAAGGCGAACGAAGTCATGAGGATGGGCCGCAGCCTTTGCCGCGCGGCTTCCTTGGCCGAGTCGATGATGCTCATGCCCTGCTTTTCCATGAGCTCGACGCCGAACTCGACCACGAGGATGGCGTTCTTGGTCTCCAGGCCGATCAACATGACCAGGCCGATCTGGCCAAAGACATCCAGCGGCAAGTTGAAGATCCAGAGGCCAAGGATCGCCCCGAAGGTGGCAAGGGGGACGGTCAGGATGATGACCGTCGGGCGAATCCAGCTCTCGTAGAGTGCCGCCATGAAGAGGAAGACGCAGACGATCGAGAGCGCGAAGATGAACATCGCCTGGTTGCCGGTCTTCAGTTCCTGGTAGGTCGAGCCGGTCCATTCATAGCCGAAGCCGTCGGGGAGGGTCGTCGCCGCCACTTCCTGCATGGCCTGGGTGGCCTGACCCGAGCTGTAACCGGAAGCGGGGTTGCCGGTGATCTTGGCCGCGTTGTAGAGGTTGTAGTGCGGAACGTCGATCGGGCCGACGATCGTCTTCACGTCACCGACGGCGCTCAAGGGGACGCGGTCGCCGTGGTTGTTCAGGACCTTGAGCATCAGGATGTCGTCGGGAACCCTGCGGCGGTCGCCGCCGGACTGAACGTACACCCGCCAGGTCTTGCCGAACCGATTGAAGTCGTTGACGTAGAAGCCGCCGAGGTAAACCTGAAGCGTCTCGAACACCGAGGAGACCGGCACGTCGAGGTTGCGGGCCTTGCCACGATCGAGCTCGAACCGGAGCTGGGGAACGCGGACCGAGAACGGCGTGAAGAGGCCGGAGAGCTCGGGGCGTCTCCGGGCCTCGGCCATGAAACGGTCGGCAACGTCGGCCAGCGCCTGCACGCCCCTTCCCTCGCGATCCTCGATCAGGAACTCGAAGCCGCCCGTCGTACCCAGCCCCTGGATCGGCGGGGGCGGGAACACGAGCGCCAGGGCGTCTTGAACCTCGGCGGAAAGCGCTCGCTGGAGCCGCGCGACCAGGGCCCTGGCCCGCAGTTCAGGCGCCTTGCGCTGCTCCCAGGGCTTGAGGACCACGTACACGGCTCCGCTATTGGACTGGTTGACCTGAGTGAGCGGGTTCAGGCCGTCGAACCGGATCGTGTCGGCGACGCCTTCGGTCTTGAGGGCGATCTGCTCGACTCGATCCATGACCCGGGAAGTGGGCTCCTGGGTGGTTCCGTCCGGGGTCTGGACCGTGATGATGAGATATCCCTGGTCCTCCACGGGAACGAACGACTTGGGCCGCTCGATGAGCATCCAGGCCGTCAAGGCCAGCAGTCCGACCGAGGGGATGACGATGGTCCACCAGTGATGGGCCGTGAACTCGAGGAAGGAATCATAAGAGTTCTCCAGCCACGTCATTCCACGGTTGAACCAGCGGAAGAAGAAGAACCTCGACTCGCCGTAGTGGGTCTTGACCTTGAGAAAGAGCCGGGCCATGGCCGGACTGAAGGTCAGTGAGTTGACGGCCGAGAAAATGAACGAGAAGACGATGGTGAGAGCGAACTGGTTGTAGAGCCGGCCGGTGAGTCCCGGGATGAATGCCACCGGAACGAAGACGGCGGCCAGGACGAGAGTGATCGTGACGATCGGCGTGGTGATCTCGGCCATAGCGGCGCGGGTGGCTTCCAGCGGCTTGTAGCCGCGCTCGAGGTACTTCTCGACGTTCTCGACCACGATGATCGCGTCGTCCACGACCAGACCGATCGCCAGGACCAAGCCCATGAGGGTGAGCGTGTTGATCGAGAACCCGAACGCGGCCATGAGTCCGAACGTGGCGATCAGCGAGACGGGGATCGCGACCATGGGGATCAAGGTGGTGCGCAGCCCCTGCAGGAAGACGAACACGACGATCAAGACCAGTACGAAAGCCTCGACCAGAGTGTGTTCCACCTCGTTGATGTTCTCCGCGACATACCGGGTCGTGTCGAAGGCGATCCGGTACTCGACGTCGGGGGGAAAATCGCGGGCCAGCCGGTCCATCTCGTGCTTGACCTGTTCGACGATAGACAGGGCATTGGCGCTCGAGTACTGGTAGATTGGGATCGTGGCGGCGGCCTTGCCGCTGAGGTAGCCCCCCTGCTCGTAGGTCTCCGAGCCGAGCTCGACCCGGGCCACATCGCTGAGGAACACCTTCGAGCCGTCGGGTTTGGCCCGGACGATGACCTGCTCGAACTCGGGCACGGTCGACAATCGCCCCTTGGCGGTGACCGGGAACTCGAACCGCTGGCCGGGGGGGACGGGCGGAGCGCCGATCTTGCCGGCGGCGGCCTGGCGGTTCTCGGACTTGATGGCGTCGATCACCTCGTCCGGAGAGATCTGCTGGCTGGCCATCCGGTCCGGGTCGAGCCAGATCCGCATGGCGTATTTCCGGCCGAAGACGTTGATGTCGCTGATCCCGCGAATTCGCTTGAGGACGTCAACGATATTGATCTGGACGTAATTGTCGAGGAAGTTCGAGTCGTAGGTTCCCCCGGGGCTCACAAGGTTGACCACGCAAACCATGTTGGTGGTGGTCTTCTTGCTCTCGACACCGACCTGGGTCACCTCGGGAGGAAGAGTGGGCTTGGCGGTATCGACCTTGTTCTGGACGTCGATGGCCCCGATGTCCTGGGACGACCCGACATCCAGCGTGACCAGGATCCGCGAGACACCGTTGCTCGTGCTGTCCGACGACATGTAGATCATACCGTTCACCCCGTTGACCTTCTGTTCGATCGGGGTGGTTACCGAATCGGCGACTGTCTGAGCGTCTGCACCCGTGTAGGTCGCGGTGATCTGGACCTGGGGAGGGACGATATCGGGATAGAGCGACACGGGCAGCACACCCATGCAGATGCCGCCAATGAGCACCAGGAGCAGGGCCAGGACAGTGGCAAAGATCGGCCGCCCGATGAAGAAGTTGACCATGGATTGTCGGTCTCACTCAGTGGATGTTCCGGAACCAAGGCGGTGTGGGACCTGGGAGGCAACTCGGAGGCAGAGCCTGACGGGGCGACGTCACGAGGGACCCTTGGCGGGCTTGTTAGAGGCCGGCGCGTTCGGGGCGCCCACTGCCGCACCCCGGATCCGCATTAGAGGGCTGTCCAGCGGATCGGCGACCTCGGACTGGGAATCAGGCCTGGTGAACTTGTCCAGCTCCGCCTCCTCGGTCTTGACGGTTTGCCCCGGGCGGACGAGCTGGACGCCCTTGACGATCACTTTCCGTCCTTCATTCAGGCCCGACTCGATCACCACCAGTCCCTGGTAGACATCCAGCGGTTTGACGACGGCGACCTCAACCTTGTTCTGGTCGTCGACCAGAAGGACGCGTGAACCTTCCTGCGCTTCGACCACGGCCGCGTCGGGAATGACGATTCCGCCGGCGTACTCGCCGATATTCACTTCCACTTTCACATATTCGCCGGGCAGTATCGTCTGATCGGGATTGGGGACCTCGGCCTTGACCAGGACCGTCGAGGTTGTGGACTCGATGACGTTGTCCACGAACGTGACCTTGCCCGTGTGGGGATGGGCCTTCTGGCCGCCGATCCTCAGCTTGACCTCCAGCCCCTTCTTGAGGAGCCTGGTGATGACCGGCAGATAGCGCGAGGCGGGCCGGAGATCGACGCCCATGGGATCGAGCTGCTGGATCGAGACCAGCGAGGTCGTATCGTCCATCGAGGTTGCCGGACCGACGAGATTGCCGAGCTTCACTTGCAGCTCGCCAATCCGGCCGTCGATCGGCGAGAACATCCGGCAGTAGCCGAGGTCGATCCCGGCGGCCTCGAGATCGGCCCTGGCCTGGTCGATCTTGGCCTGGGCCGACAGGATGTTGATATCGTAATCGGCGATCGCTTGCTGCAGGCTCGCGCTGTCCGCCTCGACCTGGGCCGCGCTCTTCTCGACCTTGGCCTTGGCCTGGTCGTAATCGTCCTGGGAGGCTGCCTTCCGCGCCACCAGGTTGCGTTCCCGGCGCTCCTCTACCCGATCGAGCTGAAGCTGGGTCTCGTCGAGGGAGACCCGGGCTTTGGCCACCTCCTTGGCCCTGGACTCCTTGGCCTTCTTGAGCGCGGCCTCGGCCTCCTCGAGGACCGCCTTCGCTTGCGCGACCTTGACCTTGAACGGCTCTTCTTCGATGACCAGCAGAAGCTGGTCTTTCTTGACGTTCGAGCCCTCGGTGAAATGCACTTCCTTGAGGAACCCCTTCACCCGTGCTCGGATCGTCACCTGGTTGAGTGCCCGCGTCGTCCCGTTGGGTAGGCGGATGATCGGCACGTCCATCTTGCGGGCCCGCACCACCGTGACCGTCGGCACCGGGGTCTCGCGCGGAGCGGCGGTCGCGGTGCGCGTGCGGTCGCAGCCGCTCAGGGCCGCAGCCACCGTCGCCAGGGAGCTTGCCGTCAGCAGATAGAACCTTCCCCTTGGACTGTCGAAGTCATTCATCGGCGACCGTGCGATAAGAGGAGGAAAAGTGGCGAGGGCGCAGGATCTGAGCTCGACCCGAGCCGACAGGCCAGCCACCTTCGACATGAACCAGGTTCCGCGCCGAGCTCTAGATGTACAATGTAGCCGAGAACACGCGGCGATTCCAGCATGCAACCCAATCGCCGTCGAACTCCCCGCAAAGGACAAGCCCGATTTGAAGCTTCGCGCCCTATTCTTGTCGCGGCGCTGCTCTTGAGTTATCTTGAAAACCTATCATTGATCAGGAACTGGGCGAGTCGGTAAGGCTCTTTGAAACCAACGTTCGGATTCGCCGGAGGCCGCCTGCCATTCGCGTGGACATGATCTGGACCGAATCTGCGAACCGGACGAAACCGACAAGGAAATCGCTGATCGCGAGGCACTTCACGATCCAATCCAGTCCAGGGGAAAAATGATGACTCGGCAATCCATCGGAGCTGCCGCCTCGGTGTTCGCGCTGTTATTGAACCAGGGAGCATGTGCCCAGGCCCAGTGGGGCTACCCTGGAGGATACGGAGGTTACGGCTGGGGAGGTTGGGGCGGACAGACCGCCCAGGGCGACATCGCCAGGGGACTGGGGGCCTACGCGATGGGCGCTGGCTATTACAACCAGCAGACGGCCGTTGCCAACTCAATCAACACCGATACAGTCATGCGCTGGAACCAGTATGTGTATGAAGCGCAGATGAATGCCAATCGGCTTCATCAAGGGAAACTGGCCATGGAGCGGTTCCAGACCAACCAGGCCGCCGACAAGATCAGGGACCGGCTCCGCAACAACCCCGAGCGGGCGGACATCTACCGGGGAGACGCGATGAACGTCGTGCTCGACGAGATCAACGATCCCCGGATCTACGCCAAGGCCCTCCAGAGCGGCCAGGTCAAGATTGGCGGTGAGACGATCCGCAACATCCCGTTCCAGTATGCCTCCGCCGCGATCACGGTGAGCATCCACCAGCTTGTCAATGGTGGTCCACCCAAGGCCCTCATGGCTTCCCAATTCGCGGCCGATCGCGAAACCATCAAGGCACTGGGCCAGGAGATCCGGAAGCAGATCGAGGAGGACAAGAACCCCGACAAGGCGACGATCGAGAAACTGCTCGCGGCGATCAACCAGGCCGAGGCCAAGGTCGACAAGCTGCTGCCCAGGAACTCCAAGGATCGCGTGGAGGCCGACAAGTACCTCAAGGCCCTGCACGGTCTGGTCGCCATGCTCGATACCCCCGCGCTGGACCTGATCCTCGCCGGCGTGGAGAAGCGTCCCGACGCCACGCTTGGCGAGCTGCTCGGCTTCATGAACGCGTTCAACCTCCGCTTTGGACCGGCGACCACGCCCAAGCAGAAGGAGGTCTACGACTCGCTCTACCCCAAGCTCGTGGACCTGAGGAACCAGATCGCCCCTGTGCTGGCCGCAACATCGGCGGCCACGGCCAGCGGCGGCACCGAGCCCGGGGAATTCTTCTCCGGGATGAGCTACCAGGATTTGCAGAAGAGAGCCCCTGCTCCACCACCACCGGCACCCTCGAACAAACAGTGAGTCACAGCCGGGACACGTTCGGCGCTGGTCTCCCGACCCCGCCGTTCGGCCGGCCGGAGGCTTGCAGCTGACGCGCCGACGGTCGGGGGCTGGGAGAGCTGCGGTCGCAGAGGACGGGGGGGGTCAGGAGACCACTGCCCGAACCAGCTACCGGCAGAGATTGTTCGTCGAGCACGACCTCGGTGAATCATCGGGGTCCACCGTCGATGTCGCGCCGATTTGGGTATCCATGGCCTGAAAAGCTGGGGCCGCAACCGGTAGAGAAAAGTCCGAGAAACGCGGAGTTCAAGTAGCCAGAAACGGTCCGAGCCTGCCGCCATGCGTGGCCAAGGCGGAAATGAGCACGGCGGATCGCCTTAGTTCAGCGGAGCGGTTTAGTTCAAGACCAACTTTTCACCGGCACTGAACGGACGTTTGGTAGAGAAAAGTAGAGATTCAGCGCTTTTCGCGCCACGACGCCTGTGGTCGGCGAGGCTCTCCAGACCCCCATGCCGCCGACCGAGATTTTAGCTATGAGAGGGATTTGAAGGTCGACGCGACGGTTTGCGGAACCTCTGAACCTGGGGAAGACTGAGCAGAAACGAGCAGAAACGGGGACGCGGCTAGCATCAATAACTAACTGCGTCCCCGTTTCCACGCGAAGCCCCCTACGACGACTACCGCCGCCGCGTGGGAGTGCTCTATCGCTGAAGGTCACCTCCCGATCGAGCCCGGCTCAAACTCTTTCACGTCCGGATGCATGGTGTAGAGGCGGTCGCCCTTTGGGGTTGTGACGAGGACGGGGCTCGAGCAGTTGTTCTTGATGATCGGATTGCCCGGGTATTTCTCCCAGTGCACCAGGTCGCGCGAGCGGGCGACGTTCGTCGTCCAATCGGTCCAGGGCCGCTGGGCATTGGCATGGTAGAAGGCATAGTAATACGCCCCGCGCTTGACGACTTGATTGAGCGCGACGGCTGTCGCGTCGTAGCCGTCGGGGCCTCGAGCAAGGACCGGATCGTCTTTGACGTTGGTCCAGGTTTTGAGGTCACGGGACGTGGCCAGCCAGACCCCCTGGTCTCCGCGCTCGTAGAAGAGATACCACGTGCCGTTCTCGAACCAGGCCGTCGGGGTGCCGTAAGGGCCGGGACCGATCGGCGTCCCGTCGGTCTTGCGGATGTCGAGCGAGCCATGATCGGTCCAGTGCACACCGTCTCTCGAACTCAGCCGGTGCGCGATATCGTTCTTACCTTCGCCAAACATCTGATAGGTACCGTCTTGCTTGGCGACGCACATATCCTCGACCCACGAGTCGGTGAAGATAGGGTTGTGCGGGTCGCGAGTCCAGTGCGTTCCATCGCGCGACGTCGCATGGCCCAGGGACATTGTGTCCGGTCGGTCGCGATCGTACCCGGTGTACCAGAGGTGGAAGATCCCGTCGTCCCCCATCAGGATATAGCCACGCTCGCGAATCTTGCGGTCCCAGGTGTTCGATCCGGTTCCGGCAAAGACCGGATTGTCCGCGATCGGTTTC
>JAFAHT010000201.1 GCA_019237095.1 Planctomycetaceae bacterium | reverse complement strand
GGCAGGCGAGCGCTCGGCGGCGGCCTTCGGCACCCTCGAGAACATGGACGGATCCCGCAGGTCGCATTACCGATCCGGGCGAATCCGGGTCCCGACCCTGGTCGATGCCCTGGCGCTGACCGCGGATCGCGACTGGCTGGTCAACGTCGAGATCAAGTCGTTCCCGGGGAATCCGCCGGGGCTCGCGGAGGCCGTTCTGGAAGCGATCGCGCGGACCGACACGGCGAGCCGGGTCTTGCTCTCCAGCTTTGATCACCGCGACATTGCCCGGATTCCCTGCCTCATCCCTCCAACTCGACAGGACTTGCTCGGCATCCCGCGAGGAATTCTCGTCGCAACTCCCTTATTTCGCCCTCATGCCTATCTCGCCGAGATCGTCGGAGCGCACACCTTCCACGCGTCGGCAAAGTGCCTTGGTTCCGAGTCGATCGGCTATCGCCACCGGCGCACGGCTGAGGCCTTGTGGAGCGACGGGATCGCAGAGTTGAGATCGCGGGAAGTTCCGATCCTCGTATACACCGTCAACGACCATCAACCCGGCGGCCTTGCCGACCACCTCGCGGAGCTGGGAGTCGATGGCCTGTTCACCGACGACCCGGTCGGGATGCGGTCGCACTTCGGGTGAGATGGCGCGAGCCGAGGAGCTGCCGCCCTCGATCGGCATCAACGCGGCTTGGAGATCTGCTCGCGAGTACGGGCGACCACTTCGTTGACCTCTCGCCTCAGCGTCTGCAACGATTCCGGATTGCCCTGACTTGGGCGCATCATCCGGTCTTCAAGCTGGCGCCAGGACATCTCGAGATCGACAAGTGCCTGGATCACCTGTTCGCGCGGAGCCTGTCCAAGCAGGTACTGACGTACCAGGAAGAGGCGTGTTGTCAGCCTTCCGGCATCCGCCTGGACCCGATCGTGCTGGGGAAGGCGAGGGTTTTCGGAGGCAATTCGATCCACCAGGGCGTCGAGATCGCGAACGGCCCGATCGATCGGCGCGACGACCGCGGGATCGAGCGGGCTCGCTTCCTCCCGGGTGGGACGCGGAACGATCTCGCGCGGGATCTGAAAACGCGTTTCCAGGTCGCTGATCTGCTGCTCGATCGATCGCCATAGGGTCAGTCCGGCACCGGCAAGGTTCACCCGCTGTAGCTCGCGATTCATTCGTGGTGCTCGGGCGCGGATAGGCCGGAACGAGGCGACGAGATCGCGTTCGCTGGCCTGTCCGCTGGAGATCCGTTCGAATCCCTGGATCAGCTTTTCGAGCACGTCGATCTCGCGGTCGAGCGTCTCCAGCTTCACTCCGCGGCCGGTCTCGGCCTTGACATGGGTCTTCAGCGGGACGATCGCGCTGGCTAGTTCGCGGGCCTGGTTCGCGATCACGACCGGGTCGAATTCCCTCGGGTCCTCAACCACCAGGGGTCCGGGCGGAGTCTGCTCCAGCAATGGCCCGATCACGGCGACGACCCCGCTCATGTTGACAAGATTTTCGACGGTACGGGGAGCCATGCCAGGTAGTGTTCCCAGGGTCATTCTGACCCGGTAGAAGGCCGCTTCAAGTTCCGGGAATGTGAGGCGGCCGGCCTGAATCCGCTGGCTCTCGAGGGGGTAGAAGGAGACGGCGGCGGTGAAGGCGTCGGCCGCGTTCCAGAGCGTGGTGATCTCGTCGAGCAGACGGTAAGAACCGGGACTGTCCCTGAGCTCCGAGCGGGCGTGCACGAACATCGAGGTCGCTTCGAGGACGACCAGACGGCCCATGTTGGGCAAATCCGCCCGGGTAAGCTGGTCGGTTCGAGCCGGATCCTGGAACAGCTCCTGGTAGCCCGGCCCGGTCTGGCCCAGGGCGACCGGCACGAAAGTAGAACGGAATGAATTCCGTTCTACACTTGGGTAGCCCGGCGCGGTCTGGCCGAGTGCGCCCGGCACTGGCATGAGCATCGACAGCACGCCCGCCATCGCACCAAGAACGGCCTTCATCTTGTCGCGTCGCGCCATGTTCATGCTTTTCTGGCTCCCGAGCTGCGCGGCGCGGTCCGTGCGGCACTGTCGCGCCGGCCGGCTCAGATGAACGGACGTGCGTAATTGCCGTGCTCCAGCGGCTTGGGAAGTTCAGAGACGCCCATGAGGAATTCGTCGATCGATCGGGCGGCGTGGCGGCCCTCGGCGATGGCCCAGACGATCAGGCTCTGGCCGCGGGTCATGTCGCCGGCGGTGAAGACCTTGGAGACGCTGGTCCGCTTGTCGGCATCGGCCTTGACGTTGCCAAGCGCGTCGAGCTCGACGCCGAACTGCTCGAGCATGCCCTTCTTTTCGGGACCGACAAATCCCATCGCCAGCAAGACAAGGTCGGCGGGATAAACCTTCTCGGTACCGGGAATCTCGACGAACCGGGGACGGCCGTTATCGGTCTTCATCTCGACCTGGACCGTCTCGAGGGCACGGATGTGCCCCTCCTGTCCCAGGAACCGCCGCGTGTTGATCGAGTACTCGCGGATGCCTCCCTCCTCGTGGGCCGAGGAGACGCGGAAGACGTTGGACCACTGGGGCCAGGGGTTGGAAGGTGCGCGCGACACAGGCGGTCGGGGCACGATCTCGAACTGGTGGACGCTCTTGCAGCCATGGCGATGAACGGTGCCCAGGCAATCGGCGCCTGTGTCGCCGCCGCCGATGATGGCGACGCGTTTGTCGCGCGCGGAGATGAACTCGCCATTGTTGCTGTCGCCGGCCACGCGCCGGTTCTGCATGGTCAGAAAGTGCATGGCAGGGTAAATGCCCTTGAGCTCGCGGCCTTCGATGGGCAGGTCGCGAGGCTGGGTCGAGCCCCCGCACAGGCAGAGCGCGTCAAATGCGGCCAGCAGCTCCTCGGCCGTCACATCCACGCCGACGTTGACGCCGGGCCTGAAGACGACGCCCTCGGCCTCCATCTGCTGGAGCCGCCGGTCGAGGTGCCGCTTCTCCATCTTGAAGTCAGGAATTCCGTAACGGAGCAGACCGCCAATCCGATCGGCACGCTCGAAGACGGTCACCGCGTGTCCCGCGCGGGCCAGTTGCTGTGCACAGGCCAGTCCGGCCGGGCCAGAGCCGACGACGCCCACGGTCTTGCCGGACTTTAGCCGAGGCGGTTGCGGTACGACCCAACCCTCGTCCCAAGCCCTGTCGATGATGCTGGCCTCGATCTGCTTGATCGTCACCGGGTCGCTGTTAATCCCCAGCACGCACGATGCCTCACAGGGCGCCGGGCAGAGCTTGCCAGTGAACTCGGGGAAGTTATTGGTCGCATGCAGACGGTCGATCGCCATCCGCCACTGATCGCGGTAGACGAGGTCGTTCCAGTCGGGTATCAAATTGCCCAGCGGGCATCCCTGGTGGCAGAAGGGGATGCCGCAGTCCATGCACCGCGCACCCTGGGCCTTGAGCTTGTCGTCAGGGAACGGGTTGTAGACCTCGAGGTAGTCGTGTACCCGCTCGCCGACCGGGCGACGACCCGGCAGCTCGCGGGAAAACTCAATGAATCCGGTTGGCTTACCCACGGGTCACCTCCATCTGCTTCGTCGCTTCGCGGACATCTGTCTCGGCCTTCTTCCGCTCCTGGAGGACGCGGCGATAATCCAGGGGCATCACCTTGACGAACTTGCCGACAGCGTCGTCCCAGTCGGAGAGGAGACGCGCGGCCACCGTGCTGCCGGTGTAGCCGGCGTGCTGGATCAAGAGGTCGCGGACCAGCTCAATGTCATCGGCCTCGCAGAGGGGCTCGAGGTCAACCATCTCGAGGTTGCAGCGGCGGCGGAAATCGCCCGCCTCGTCGAGCACGAAGGCCGCTCCGCCGCTCATTCCGGCGGCGAAGTTCCGCCCGGTGCCGCCGATGACGACGGCGGCTCCGCCGGTCATGTATTCACAGCAGTGGTCGCCCGTCCCCTCGACGACCGCGTGAGCGCCGCTGTTGCGCACACAGAACCGCTCTCCGGCGCGGCCCCGGAAGAAGGCCCGTCCGCTGGTCGCTCCGTAGAGGGCGACGTTGCCGATCAGGATGTTCTCCTCGGGAATGAAGGTCGCGGTCCTGGGAGGGTAGACGATGATCTTGCCGCCGGAGAGCCCCTTGCCCACGTAGTCGTTCGAGTCGCCCTCGAGAGTCAGCGTGATTCCCCTCGGCACGAAGGCACCGAAGCTCTGGCCGGCCGAGCCGGTGAAGTGAAGCTTGATCGTATCGTCGGCAAGGCCGGTCCCGCCGTGGCGGCGGGTCAGCTCGCTGCCCAGGATGGTACCGACCGTGCGGTTGACGTTGCGGATGGGCAGGTCGAGCTCGACGGGCTCGCCCCGCTCCAGGGCCGGTGCGCAGGCCGGAATGAGGGTGGTCACGTCAAGGGTTTTCTCGATGCCATGCTCTTGCTCCCGGACTCTGCGAACAGCCACGTCCGGGCCCATATCCGGCCGATAAAAGATCTTGCTGAAATCCAGCCCGCTGGCCTTGTAGTGGTCGATCGCCTGGCGCATGTCAAGCAGATCGCTGCGGCCGATCATCTCGTCGATCGTCCGGAAGCCGAGCTGGGCCATCAGCTCGCGCACTTCCTGGGCGACGAATTCAAAGAAGTTGACGACGTGCTCGACCTGCCCTCGGAACTTCTCGCGAAGCCTGGGATTCTGGGTGGCGATGCCCACCGGGCAGGTGTCCATATGG
This sequence comes from Planctomycetaceae bacterium, assembly GCA_019237095.1. GTDB lineage: Bacteria > Planctomycetota > Planctomycetia > Isosphaerales > Isosphaeraceae > Aquisphaera. Next base: position 13,155 of record JAFAHT010000201.1, on the reverse strand, counting down.
CAGACCCGCATCATGATACAGCCCATCACCACCAGCGGGGCCGTGGCGAAGCCGTACTCCTCCGCGCCCAGGAGCGCGGCGATCACGACGTCGCGGCCGGTCTTCATCTGGCCGTCGGTCTGGACGATGATCCGGTCGCGCAGCTTGTTCAGCACCAGGGTCTGCTGGGTCTCGGCCACGCCCAGCTCCCAGGGTACTCCGGCATGCTTGATCGACGACAGCGGGCTGGCGCCGGTGCCGCCGTCGTGCCCGCTGATCAAGACGACGTCGCTGTGGGCCTTGGCCACGCCCGCCGCGACCGTGCCCACACCCACCTCGGCCACCAGCTTGACGCTGATTCGTGCCCGTGGATTGCTGTTCTTGAGGTCAAAGATGAGCTGGGCCAGATCCTCGATCGAGTAGATGTCATGGTGCGGCGGCGGGCTGATCAGCGCGACGCCCGGCGTGGAGAAACGGACCTTGGCGATCCAGGGCCAGACCTTGTGGCCGGGAAGCTGGCCCCCCTCGCCGGGCTTGGCCCCCTGGGCCATCTTGATCTGCAGTTCGTCGGCATTGACCAGGTACTCGCTGGTCACCCCGAACCGGCCGGAGGCCACCTGTTTGATCGAGCTGCGCTTGCTGTCACCGTTGGGCAAAGGCTGGAACCGAGCGGGATCCTCTCCGCCTTCGCCAGTATTCGACCTGGCTCCCAACCGGTTCATGGCGATCGCCAGGGTCTCGTGCGCCTCGGCCGAGATCGAGCCGTAGCTCATGGCCCCGGTGGCGAACCGACGGACGATGGCAGCGACCGGCTCCACCTCCTCGATCGGGATTGGCTGGCACTGGTCGAGGCGAAACTCGAAGAGGCCCCGCAAGGTGCTGAGCCGCTCGTTTTGCTGGTCGACCATGCTCGTGTATTTCTTGAAGAGGTCATAGCGGCCGGCCTGGGTCGCGTGCTGGAGCCGGAAGACCGTTTCCGGGTTGAAGAGGTGATACTCGCCATCCCGGCGCCACTGGTACTGGCCTCCTTCAAGGAGCATCGGCGGGCCGGCATCGCGGATGGAATAGGCATGACGGTGGTGCTCGAGCGTCTCCCGGGCAATCTCCGCCAGACCGACGCCGCCGACTCGCGAGGCGGTCTTGTCGAAGTAGCGGTTGACGAATTCCTCGTTCAGGCCGATTGCCTCGAAGATCTGGGCTCCGCGATAGCTGTGGATGGTGCTGATGCCCATCTTGGACATCACCTTGACGACCCCCTTCTTGATCGCCTTGCGATAACGGTAGATCGCCTCCTCGTAGTCCATGCCCTTGAGCAACCCCTGCTGGATCATGTCGTCGAGCGTCTCGAACGCCACGTAGGGATTGATCGTCCCTGCCCCGTAGCCCAGCAGCAAGGCAAAGTGATGGACCTCACGCGCATCGCCGCACTCGATCAAGAGCCCCGCTCGCGACCGCTGACCCTTGCGGACCAGGTAATGATGCAGTCCCGAGCAAGCCAGAAGCGACGGGATGGCGGCCATCTCGGCGGTTGTGCCCCGGTCCGAAAGAATGATCAGGCCCGCTCCTTCCGCGATGGCCGTGCTCGCCTTCTCGAAGAGCGATTCGAGAGCCCTCTCCATGCCCGCCGCCCCCTCGGCGGCCACGAAAAGCATGGGCAGAGTGGCTGACGTGAACCCCCGCCAGCCGTCGAGTTGCTTGAGCCGGGCCATCTGGTCGTTATCGACGATCGGCAGGTCCAGCGCAATCTGGTGGCACGAGTCGGGGCTGGGCTCCAGCAGGTTGCCCTCTCCCCCCGCACCCGTGAAGACTGAGGTCACCAGCTCCTCGCGGATCGCGTCCAGTGGAGGGTTCGTCACCTGGGCGAAGAGCTGCTTGAAGTAATTGAACAGCGGCTGCGCACGGTCGGAAAGCACGGCCAGGGGCGAGTCGTTGCCCATCGAGCCGATCGCTTCCTCGCCGTTTGTCCCCATCGGGCCAAGGATGTACTTGAGGTCTTCCAGCGTGTAGCCGAACGCTTGCTGGCGCTGGAGCAGCGTCCGGGGATCGGGACCGGGAATGTCCGGGGCCGGCGGCAGGTCGGCCAGCGACACCATGAACTCCCGGAGCCACTTGCCGTAGGGCCTGGCCGAGGCGATCTGATGCTTGAGCTCATCGTCATCGACGATCCGGCCCTGTTCCAGATCGACCAGGAACATCTTGCCCGGTTCCAGCCGTCCCTTCTTCGAGACGTTCTCCGGTGCGATCTCCAGCGCGCCCACCTCCGACGCCATGATCACCCGGTCGTCCTTGGTGACGATGTAGCGGCTGGGACGCAGACCGTTGCGGTCGAGCACGGCGCCGATGTTCTTGCCGTCGGTGAAGGCAACCGAAGCCGGCCCGTCCCATGGCTCCATCAGGCAACTGTGGTACTGATAGAAGTCTTTCTTGACCTGGGACATCGATTCGTGATGGTCCCAGGCCTCGGGAATGAGCATCATCATGGCGTGCGCCAGGCTGTACCCCGACTTGACCAGAAGCTCGATGGCATTGTCCAGGCAAGCCGTGTCGGAGAGCCCCTCGCGGATGATTGGCTTGAGCTTCTCGAGATCGCCTGGCTCGTACAGCCGCGAGTCGAAGAAGGCCTCGCGGGCCAGCATCCAGTTGATGTTGCCGCGCAGCGTGTTGATCTCGCCGTTGTGCGCGATCATGCGATAGGGGTGGGCCAATTGCCAGCTCGGAAACGTGTTGGTTGAGAACCGCGAGTGAAACATGCAGATCGCGCTGGAAAGCAGCGGATCGCTCAGGTCGTCGTCGAAGTAGACCGCAACCTGGCTGGGCGTGAGCATTCCCTTGTAGACCAAGGTCCGGCAAGACAGGCTGGAGAAGTAAAAGTATTTGTGATCATCGAGGCCGGATTCCGCGATCTCGGTCTCAAACCGCTTGCGAATCACGTAGAGCTTGCGCTCGAAGGCGTCTGAGTCCTGCACGCCCGGTCCTCGTCCGAGGAATGCGTGGAACATGCGAGGCTCGACGGCCCGGGCGCTGGCCCCCAGCGGTGCATTGTCGGTAAGCAATGCACGCCACCCCAGGAAAACCTGTCCTTCCGCGGCGACGATCTTCTCGAAGATCTCCATTCCAAAGGTATGCTGGGTGGCGTCCGGCGAGGTGAAGAACGCCCCGACGCCGTAGGTGCCGGGCTCTCCCAGGATGATCCCCAGTGGCTTGCAGCGCTCGCTCAAGAACTCATGGGGAATCTGGATCAAGACCCCCGCGCCGTCGCCAGTGTTGTTCTCGCAGCCGCAGGCACCGCGGTGATTCAGATTCACCAGCGCCTGCAATCCATCACGAACCAGTTGATGAGACTTTCGCCCTTTCAGATCGACGATGAATCCCACACCGCAACTGTCGTGTTCGTGACTGGGATCATAGAGACCCTGAGGTGACGGTAAACCAGTAGCCATGGTTAATGCCCTTCCGGGACGGATCTGGCACGCGGAGAGTACGCGCGGACTAACTGAATGAGAGGTCACGGTTTCTTGGATTGTCGGGGAAGTTTCAATCCGCTCCCGGCGATGAAGCTGGGAGGAACGATCTCAGGGGGACGTTGCCACGGGCACGCGGCGGCCCGGGGCGGAGAGTTCAGGAAGGGACGTCTTCAAGTCCGATCCCGTCAGCAATTCCAGGAACCTCGCGGCCGTTGATTCGAGGTTGTCGTTGCGGCGATGGATGATCGCCAGCGGGCGGTTTAACTGGTATTTCGGGTCCTGACCGCCAATTCGCACCACGGCCAACGTGCCCGCGCGCACCTCGCGGGCCAGCAAGGGCTCGGGCAGAATCGACACACCCGCGGGAATCTCGACAGCCCGTTTGATGTTTTCAATGTTGTCGAACTCGAGCACGACTTCGACGTTCACATCGTGATGATGGAGGCACCGATCGATCGCCCGGCGGATCGCAAGCTCGCCGTCGAAGGCGATGAACGCCTCACCATCCAGCTCGCGAATCTCCACCGTGCCCATCGACGCAAAGCGATGCGACGGGTGGACCGCCAGGCTCATCACCTCTTCCCGCCAGGGAATGACCGACAGTTCCGGCCACTTGCTTGGGTACGAGATCAGACCCAGGTCAGCCCCTCCTCCGGCCACACGCTCGACTACTCTTGTGGGATGCAAGTACTCGAGCCGCACGCTGGCCTCTGGAAACCGCTCCTCAAAGGTCTTGATGTACTGGCTCATGTGGTGCATGCCCACCGAGTAGATCGACGCCACGCCGACCGTCCCAATCACCTTGTCCTCGTCGATCAATGCTTTCACGCGGTTTTCCAGTTCGATATAGCGCCCGACCAGCTCCTTGCAACCCTCGTAATACACCTTTCCCTGGCTGGTCAGGATCAGAGGCCGCTTCGAGCGGTCGATCAGCTTCACTCCCAGGCGAACCTCGAGCTGTTGAACGGCCTGGCTCGCCGAGGACTGAGAGATGCTGTTCTCCGCCGCCCCCTGCGAGAAGCTGGCCCACCGGACCACGTCACAAAAGATCTTCAACGACTCGAACTGCATCTGTCTCCGCCGATTGGCAATTCTCTGATACTGCGCACAAGGAATTATCGAAATTTATAATAGTAGAACTCTCCACCAAGTCCCCAGTCAAGCTTTTTCTGCAAAAAATCACCAGTTTTTTGCAAGGCCGCCTTTTGCGCAAATCGCAAGCAAGGAAGCATTTGCGCTATCGTGCATGATTGCAATGAAGCCGTCCATGAACAAAAAGGCCCGTGTGCAAGCAATTCTCAATCGTCTGGCGTTTCCAGTTCGGACCAGGCACGGACGACCTCGGCGATGGTTGCGACCTCGGCCATGGCTCCGAGGCCGACGTCGCCACAGGCCAGTTGTTTGGACTGGGGTGGGATCAGGATCAGGTTGGGGGCGTGAAGGGCGAAGTGCTCGGGTGCGGTTTCCAGGCTCCAACTGGGCGGCAGTGCCGTGATGCCACCGCGATCAAGAAGCAGTTGGCCGAGGTGGCGAACTGTAAGCGGGCTTTGCCACATCAGCGTATTCATGGCCGGGGCCAGAATGACCGGTTTGGAAAAATCCCAGGCACGGTAGAGACAGGTCAGGAAGTTGTCACAAAACCCCAGCGCCAGCTTGGCCAGCGTGTTGGCGTCGAGCGGAGCAATGATCAGCAGGTCGGCCCACTTGCGGAACTCGACGTGCAGGACAGGATCACCCCGACGATAACGGAGCCCCGGCCACTCATCCCGGTCGCGGAAGACGGGATCGGCGGGTTCTTCGTCTGTGGGCTTCCATCGCCGTGAGGCAAGCTGGCCGGCGTCGAAGAAGTAAAGCGCGGGCTCGGTGGCGACCACGCGAACCAGGTGCTCCAAAGTGCGGATCGCCGCGAAAAGCTCCGGAGTGCGGATAGCCGCGACCGAGCCCGTCACACCCAGGATCACTCGCGCCATGGGCCGATCCCTTACCTGGCAGGGTACACGAAAAGCGACGAAGTCAGCCGCGTAGTAGGTCAGGCTTTAGCGCCTGACGTCAGCCTGGAAAGGCTGACTACCTTCTCGTCTTGGCTGTTTGAAAGTCTCCCGGAATCACGAAAAGTCATCTAGCGGCGTTCCACCGATAGGGGCTCAAGGCTCTTGGTGATCGTTTCGGTCAAGCCGTTCCAGAGCGCCCGCCGGAGTTGCTGAGCCTGGCGCCCGGAGAGCAGCAAACGATCGCTGGCGCGCTCGGTGAGAATTGAGACGATGACCTTGAGGTCACTCTGGATGACTCCCGTCAGGTCCTCGAACTCGGAGGGCAACTGAAGGGAATGAAGCGGTGCTCGTTGTATTCGAGTAAACATTCGAAACCCTCCTTGGCCAAGAATCCAGAGCGGTGATCGGATCCGTTCCGATCGGCAATCTGCACCGACAAGAAACGTGCTCTGTCCCTCGGTCAAGCCAGTGAAGCGACGTACTCCGTTCCGAAGTCCTGCCCGGTCAGTGCGGACAGCTCATAAATTTTCTTTCATGCGTGCATCGGCCTACGTGTCGTCAGTGGAAGCGTCTCTACTCCTTGGTTTGGCTTTCATTCATTGATCTTACGACATCCCCGCTGGCGATGTTGGAAGACTTTGGAAAAAAATCAGAAATTTTCACGCGGGCAAGCGGATATCGAGGCTGCCCAGGGGCGGACCGATCGATCGCATGCTCCCTGGGTGATGACCTTTGCAGATTCCGTGCCGGTGCCGGTGTCGTTGTTGCCCGGGGCCGCGCTGGCTCAGAACCAGGCGGGCTGGGATTCGCGTCGGGCACCGGGGCCCAGGGCCTCCTGAACCAGCTCGACCAGTCTGGATCCGTCGATCAACTCAATCGGATGATCGGCGACGAACTTCTCGGCCGCAAGGGAAAACGTGCTGGTGGTGACAAAAAACCCCTTGTGGCTGCGGGTATGGTGGATGGTGCCCAGGAACTTCTGAAGTTCGGGAGAGCCCACGATGCCGCGTTTGTGGTACTTGCACTGAACGATCGCCAGCACGTCCTTGCGGCGCAGGCGCAGGTCGGCGCCCTCGTCGCCGCTGCCGCCGGTCTGCTCGACCTGGTAGCCCAGCGCCTCGAACAGCTCGGCCACGAACTCCTCGAAGGACTCGGGAGACAGCGATGTCAGTTGCGCAAGCTTGAGCTCGGCCCGGCGCGCCTGTGTGCGGAGCTTTTCGAACGTCTCGCGCCCGTCGCGAATCGCCTGTCGCACGTCGGCAACCTCGGGCGCAAGGCGCTGGCGCAGGGCGGGGTCGGTCCGATCGAGATAACGATCGATCTTGAAGAGGGTGTTCTCGATCGTGTTGTCGAGCCGGGTTCGCTCGGCACGCGTCAACTGGTTTGCAAACCGCCGGAAGACCGCGTACCGAAGATGTTCGAGAGCACCCGCAAACTCCGCCTCGGAGCTGATCACGGGCGACTCTTCGCTGTACGGAGCGGCGGTCCAGAGCAATCCCTGGCGAAGTGCGACAGGCCGGGACTCTCGCGAAGGGCTTTGCTCCACCTCGGCCGTTCGTGCCCTCAGCCACTCCAGCAGCATCGAGGCACATTGGGGACCCAGACACTCCATCGTTTCCAGACTCCTCGTCTCCTCCTCGCCAGCGCTCATGCCGGCATCGCGGTCGAAAACGCCCCGACGCCTAGACAGTAAGGTCTGCCCCTGGCTGGATCAAGATCGCAGCGGACTGAGCGTACCCGATTGTCGCTGACCAACCGGCCTCTGCCGTCAGCCACGTGATTCCTCACGACCATTCGGGACGAGAAGTTGACTCTGGGGTCAGGGCGTTTCACAATCAGGGGCGATGACCGAAACGGCGTTGCACGCCAACGATCACCGACCATTGCCGGGATTCGAGGAGTCAAAGCCATGGGCCAGTTCGCCGTGATCCTTGCCGCTGCCGGGCGTTCCACGCGGTTTGGCGATCCCAAGCAGAAGAAGATCTACGCCGAGCTCGAGGGCCGGGCCGTCTGGCTCCGGGCCCTGGATCCCTTCCTCACTCATGGAGAAGTCGAGCAGATCATCGTGGCGATCGCGCCCGAGGATCGGGAGCTGTTCGACCGACGTTATCACGATAAGGCCGCCTTCCTGAACCTCGACGTCATCGACGGAGGCGCGGAACGGTCCGACACAGTCGCCCGCGCGCTCGAGCGGGTGCGGCCGGTCTGCCAGTTCGTGGCCATCCACGACGCGGCCAGGCCCTGCCTGACCGAAAACATGGTCAGCGCTGTCTTCTCGGCCGCCCGAGACCACGGCGCGGCCTTGCTGGCGACTCCGGTCAGCGACACGATCAAACAGACCGGCGACGACCGGTTCACCACCGAGACGGTTCCCCGGCGCAACCTTTACCTGGCCCAGACCCCGCAAGTCTTCCGCCGCGACTGGCTGGAAGCAGCCTACGCCCGGCGCGCCCAAGCCGGCGCCGACGTCACCGACGACACCCAGCTTGTCGAGGCTCTCGGGCATCGCTGCGTCATCGTGCCCGGGTCACCGCTCAATCTCAAGCTCACGACGCAGGAGGACCTCAAGCTCGCCGCGGCCATCCTGCGCCTGCAATCGAGCAGCCCACGAGAGACCTCCGGCCATCCGTTTGCCGACGAGGCCGCGATGTGGTCCGACCTGCCCAAGCTGAAGGCATCGGATCTCTTCGATTCCTGAGCCTGTCCCGAGACGCCGAGCCATTCAGTCTTTCCTTCTGGGTTCATCGAGGAGCCGCCAGAGGGTTGGCTCCATGGCATCGGCCCAGAGGCGGTAGCCCTTGGCGGTGAGGTGCAGATAATCGGGCATGATCTCACGCGAGATCGTTCCGTCCGGGTTGAGGAATGTCTTACCGATGTCCAGGTAGCTGATATTTGTGCCGTCATCGAGACGGGAGATTTGCCGGTTCACTTCCTCGAGCTTCTTGCGGGTTGCATCGGGCCTGGCGCCTCTGGGGAAAACGCCCAGGAGCAGCACCTTGGTCTCGGGTAGCCGCTTGCGCAGCTCATGGACAAGGGTCGTGACCCCGGCGGCAATCTCGTCGGCCGAGTTGGACCCGACGTTGTTGGTGCCGATCATCAGGACCGCGACCCGGGGATGAATCCCGTCGATCTCACCGTGCTCGATTCGCCAGAGGACATGCTGCGTGCGGTCGCCGCCGATCCCGAAATTGACCGCGTGGCGGGGCCCGTAGAACCGCTTCCACACCTCATTATTGTGCCATCCCTGAGTGATCGAGTCACCCAGGAAGAGGAGGTCGATATTGCCCTTCCTGGCTTGATCGAGGAACTGCTCGTGCACCTTCACCCACCACCCCTCGCGCGGGGCCGGAGTGACAGTGTCCGGAGCCTGTGCATGAGCCGCCGGCCCGGTCGCGAGGACACACCAGAGACCCAGTCCAGAGACCAGAATTCGCCACGAGTTCCTGTTGGTTTTCCGCATGGTAGGCACCTGTCGATAGGTAGGATGGTCGCTCACGAAACGCGGCGGGTGACCGGGGTGACTTGATCCATCGTAATGCAGCCGCCGGCGCGATTCCAGAGCCAGTCCCCGGGGACCGTTCGCGCCGGGTCAAACCGGGTGATGGTAGGGCGGCAATTGTGCAGATGGCAGATGGCAGATGACAAATGACAGATGTGTGGATGACGAAAGTGGGGGCAAGCGCGGCGGTCATTCACCGTCCACCATTTCATTTGCAATCGTGCCTTGAGTAGCCTCTGGCCCATCCTTGGCCGATGTCTTAGACTCGCAAGCATATCGCTACGGTCAAGGCAATTACGTAGTGACGCGGAGCCAACGCGTGCGTCACCAGGCTGCCCGGGTCGGGTTCCGGCTTTTGGTTCGGGTTTCCCGGGCGCGCGGGATGATCGCACGTGGCACCACGACGTGTTCTGTACCAGGCTCGCGGCACGAGCCGCCATCAATGAGAGAAGAATCAACCACCATGAAACGCGTTCCAAGAACCTGCGGATGTTTCGTGGCCCTGGCCCTGACGGTCCTGTCCACGAACTGCTCGCGCGCCGGCGAGAGCGAATGGGTCTCGCTCTTCGACGGCACAACCCTGAGCGGCTGGACCAAGGGCGGTAGTCAAGACAGCAACTGGGAGGTCAAGGACGGCTCCCTCGTCGGCACCGGCAGATCCTCCATGCTGTACAGCCCCAAAACCTACAAGAACTTCCGCTTGCGGGCCGAGCTGAAGATCAACGACCACGGCAACTCCGGCGTCTACTTTCGCTGCCCGGTGCCCGACGGCGACTTCAGCAAGGGCTACGAAGCCCAGGTCGACAGCACCCACAGCGACCCGATCCGTACCGGATCCCTTTATACGTTTGTTCATATTTACGATCAGATTGTTCCCCCCGACACCTGGTTCACGTACGAGATCGAGGTTGTGACCAAGGAGTATCGCGGGGATGTGATTCCCCACATCAAGGTCTCGATCAACGGCAAGCTGCTCTACGAGTTCCTCGATCATGGCAATACCTGGAAGGAGGGCCATTTCGCCTTCCAGCAACACGATCCGGGCAGCCGGGTCGAGATTCGCAAGGTCGAGGTCCAGGAGTTACCTTGACGACCATCAGTATGGTATAGTCTCCCGGTCCAGCCGTCCGCCCCAGGGGCGACGGCTGGCTCGGGCACACCGCAGCGCTAACGTAGAGATGCAACCCACAGCCAGGAAAGACGCAATGCTCGAAGCAATCGCTTCCTGACACCACCAGAGATAAGCAACGATGGCCAACCTGTGGGTTCGCAAGTCCATCTCCGAGCTCAAGGCCGAAGCGGCCGAGAGCAATGAGCACAGTTTGAAACGCACGCTCACCGCGACCAACCTGGTCATGCTGGGCATTGGTGCCGTGATCGGCGCCGGGTTTTTCGTGCTCACGGGTCATGCCGCGGCCGAAAACGCGGGGCCTGCCATCTCGCTCTCCTTCGTCCTGGGAGGAATCGTCTGTGCCTTCGCCGGCCTCTGCTACGCCGAGATGGCCTCGACGGTCCCAATCGCGGGCTCGGCCTACACCTATGCCTACGCCACGATGGGTGAGTTCGTCGCCTGGCTGATCGGCTGGGACCTGATCCTCGAGTATATGGTGGGTGCCACGACCGTCGCGATCGGCTGGTCGGGTTACGTCACCAGCGTCCTGCACGACTGGGGCATCAACATTCCGGCCCAATTCACGCAGTCGCCCGGCATCAGGCTGATCGAGGTTCCCAACGCCGTCGCCGAAAAGCTGCACATGCGGCACGGCTGGTCGATACTCGGTTCGGTGGAGGAGTTGCTGTCCAAGAACCAGATCGATTTTTCCACGTTTCCGCAGGTCACCGCGGTCCTCAATGTCCCAGCCATGATCATCGTCGCCCTGATCACGGCGCTCCTGGTGGTCGGCATCCAGGAGTCGGCCAGGGTGAATAACGTGATCGTGGCAATCAAGGTGACGATCGTCGTCCTCTTCATTCTCATCGGACTGCCGATGGTGACCACGGCCAACTGGGGCGGCAAGTTCATTCCCGAAAGCACGGAATGGTTCCAGTATGGCTGGAGCGGCATCTTCCGGGGCGCGGGACTCGTCTTCTTCGCCTACATCGGCTTTGACGCCGTCTCCACGGCCGCCCAGGAAGCCAAGAACCCCCAGCGCGACATGCCAATTGGCATCATCGGCTCACTGGTGATCTGCACCATCCTTTACTGCCTGGCCGGTTTCGTGATGACTGGCGTGGTGAACTACAAGCAGCTCAACGTTCCCGACCCAGTCGCCGTGGCCATCGATGCGATGAACAAGGGTTGGCTGTCGGGGCCGGTCAAGCTCGGCGCCATTGCCGGCCTGAGCTCGGTCATCCTGGTCATGCTCCTCTCCCAGCCCCGGATCTTTTACACGATGTCCCGCGACGGGCTTCTTCCCAAGGCCGTCTCCAAGGTTCATCCCCGGTTCCGGACACCGTGGATCACCACCATCATCACCGGCGTGGTCGTCATGATTGCCGCGGCAACGATTCCGATCAGCATCGCCGGCGAGCTGACCTCGATCGGTACCCTCTTCGCCTTCGCCATGGTCTCGGCTGGCGTCCTCTACCTGCGGATCACCCAACCGGAGGTCGAGCGGCCGTTCCGCGCACCTTTCATCTGGTTCACCGGGCCAATGGGCGTTCTCACGTCGCTTATCCTAATGCTCACCTTGCCGCTGGACACCTGGATCCGCCTGGTCGTCTGGATGATCATCGGGCTCTTGATCTATTTCCTCTACGGGAAGCACCACAGCGTGCTGGGAAACAGGTATCCCGCGGGGAAAACGGCTGGTCCCGTCCAGGAGGTCGTTTCGTAGGGTGCGTCCAGCCTGCGACGACGCACCGGATCAATCAGGGTGCGTCCAGCCTGCCAGGACGCACCGGATCACTCGATCTCAGCAACGGACCCGACGGCAGCACCGTCCTTGAGCTGGGCCGCTCTTGCCCCGGGCCCGGAAATCCACTGCAGCACCGCCGTGCCCAGGATCACGGCAGCGCAGACCAGGAGCATGAGCGTCAGTCCGATGTTGAGCCAGCCCCGAATGACCTCACCCTGGCCCGCCTTGACCATGTTCCAGAACTTGCCGGTAATCTCATAATAACCAGTCGTGGACGTGGTGGTCGCGACGAAGATCAGGGGCAGCAGCGTCACCGCCGCGTAGCGGCCGCGGCCGGCGTTGACGAGCCCCGTCGTGACCACCGCGAGCGCGATCACGGCCAGCAACTGGTTGGCCATGCCGAACATCGGCCAGATCGTCTCGACCGAACCGGTCCAGATGAAGTAGCCCCAGCCGCAGACCACCAGGCCCGTCGCCAGCATCGCGGCCGGCAGCCAGTCCAGATTCCCCAGCGGCTTCCACAGGCGGCCCAGGAACTCCTGGACCAGGAACCGCGCGATCCGCGTTCCCGCGTCGATCGTCGTCAGGATGAACAGGGCTTCGAACATGATCGCGAAGTGATACCAGTACGCGATCAGCCAGCGCACGCCGGGAAGAGCGTTCGAGAAGATCCGGGCCATGCCCACCGCCAGGGTCACGGCTCCGCCCGTCCGCCCGTGGAGCGACTCCCGCACGTCCTGCTCCATCGCGACCAGCTCACTCCCGGGCGCAGCGGCCGCACCGTCCCCTGCCCCGTGGCCGCCGTGCGGGTCAACTTCGGACACCTTGAGGAACTGCGCGAAGTCGGGGTTCTGCGCCATGAACGCCGGCCGCTTGCCCAGGTCGATGTTGATGTCGTAGTACATCGCGTTGGGCAGCGCGGCCGCCGCGATCAGAGCGACCACGCCCACGAGTCCCTCCGTCAGCATCGCACCATAGCCAATCATCCGGATGTCGCTCTCCTTGCTGACCATCTTGGGCGTCGTTCCCGAGGAAACCAGCGAGTGAAACCCCGAAATGGCCCCACACATTATACAAATGAACACATAAGGGAAGATTGGTCCGTCGAAGTAGGGCCCGCCGCCCCGCGCGAAGTACGGGCTGATCATGGGTGCCTCGAGCGTCGGGTTGGCCACGATGACGCCAATCACCAGCAGAAAGATCGTGCCGATCTTGAGGAAGCTGGAAAGATAGTCGCGCGGGCAGAGGAGCAGCCAGACAGGCAAGACGGCCGCGACGAAGCCATAAGTCACCAGCGCGAAGACCGCGCCGTCACGGGAGAGCGAGAAGTAGGGCCCCAGCGGCGAGCCCGGGACCAGGGCGCC
>JAFAHT010000500.1 GCA_019237095.1 Planctomycetaceae bacterium | reverse complement strand
CCGCGACGCCGCAGTCGCGTGCGTCCGTGCCGCCTACGCTGCCGGCAGGCCCCTGCAAGGCTGGGAAGTGGACGACGCCTGCCGCAAGGTGATCGCCGACGCCGGCTACGGTGAATACTTCATTCACCGCACCGGCCACAACATCGGCCAGGAAGTCCACGGCAACGGGGCCAACATGGACAACCTCGAGACGCACGAGCAGCGGCTGGTTCTCCGCCGGACCTGTTTCTCGGTCGAGCCCGGAATCTACCAGACCGAGTTCGGCGTGCGCAGCGAGATTAACGTATTCGTTGACGCGGCGGGCGAGGTGCATGTCACGGGAGGATTGCAGGAAAACGTGGTGCCAATCCTGGCAGTCGGATAATCGCCTGCCCTCTCTCTGCGCACGCCCCGCGCATTGCTTTGAGCTCCCAAGGACCGGGCCCTTTCCCTGGGGACCAATCCCTTAGGGTCTCAAACGTCAGCATAGGATACTGCCCACTCAGTCCCTGGGAGCAGTTCTTCGAGTCGTCGAATCGTTTCTTCCGCCAATGTCCGGGAAGGATACCTGAGTTCGATGACGTTATAGGGCCTTTCAAATCCGCCTGCGGATAGGCAGGCAGAGCGGAGATCCTCCTCCCTGAAATCGACTTGCTGCGTCAACCTTCGTCGCACCCGAAAAGGCAATAGCCCCTGCTCGATTGCTTCCTCGTAGGTCACGCCGAGGGCAAGAGCAAGACTATCTTGTTGTTCGCGATAGGCCTCCTGGATCAGTCTCGTGCGGTCCTCTGATCGGACCCCTTGCCAAGCATCCCAGACGACCATCACATCGAGCTTATCTGACTGTTCGAGGGGAATTTCAAAGATCACTGGCCCACCCTGGGTTGACAGTCCTTGCCGTTCGTCAGCCAGACGAGAAAGAAGCAAGCCTCTTTGCTCATCGGTGAGCTTTTTCTCGCTCGATCGGCCACGAATCACGGGCATGATGATGGCTCCTAAATCCGCCCCAGGTTCTGGATAAACCATTCAGCCGCGAGACGCACCTCGGTTAACTGCGCCACGCGGACATGAGTCGACTTGTATCGCAATTCCGGCCTCCAATGACGGTACACGATCTGTGCCCGGCGGACGGCTTCCCGTAGTCTTTCTAGTTCTGGCTGACTCAAGGTTTCCGAAAGCCGTCGCTTCCACTGAAGATACCGCGCCCAGCCAATCAGGGGGTGGGGATCACTGGACATTAGTGGAACCCCGTCTTCCCCTTGAATCTGACGGGCCTGGGCCATGCGACGCTTTCGCGTCTCCCTGTCGATTGGGGAATTTGGAACGAACCCGTCGCTCCGAAAGAACGCCGCTGCCAGGCACATCTTGACCGCATAACCCAGCAAGTAGAGGGCGATAAGTGTCCGGCCATCGGTACTCAAGCAAGTCGCGTCGCTGACTCTCTGCTGAGCCGACCTCTCGAGTAGGCTGATACTATCCGGGGCCAGATGATCGGCCAACGCATGAACCCGGCTCACAGGAAGACCTCGTACCAATGCTACTGTTGGCACGCGACGTTCAGCGCTGCGACGAACCACCTGTCGTTTCGATTATGGTTCCGTGCTCACGCCTGATGCACGGGCTTTAGGGTGCCAAAAAATTGACACTTTCGCAAGCGAAAGGTCCAGGGTAGTCAGCATGTCGGAAAAGGATTGGCAACAAACCTCGGAATCAGGTTCGTCCTTGCCAGTGAACTCGTGAGGTGCGTTCACCGAGAGTTCTAAGCGCACGGGCATCGATGATTTCTTCGATATAGATAAAATCCGTCGGATGCATGGCGAAGTTCTTGAGCCAGTCGGCCAAGAGCCACGCAGGCGCTGCGATGATCAGCACGACCAGCACCAAGACCACCGGCCGCTTCACTGGAAGGTCGAGCCAAGCCGAGACGAGCGACCCTTGCGTGCGGCCAATGGCACCGACGTCGACTTTCTCGGCTCGCATCGCATCGCTCCGACTCAAGCTTCTTGCAGCCGCATCCAGGTGATGCGAAGCGAATTGGGAGGGAAGCTACCCGGCCAGGATTCAACCTGCCGGAAGTCCAATTCTGGCAAGGGGGAAAGGACAAATCAAGAATCTCTTTCCCACGTCCTGCCCACATCTTGACCTGCTGACCTCGAACCTGGGCCAGTCGGAAAGTGTCGGAAACCCATGCATGCACTCTGGACCAACAGAGGGAGTAGGTGGACGTGTTTAAGGTGGAAGCCAACCTGCCTACGCAGGGTGACGAAGACGAATTCGACGAGCGGGGTGAATGAGGGTCGCCCCCGTGGCCGCATGGCCCGAGTTGTCCGAGGCGATCCGAGCCGGCATCGTGGCGATGGTCAAGGCCGCCTCAGGGAAGGGGGACGGTCGTTGAGGCCCGAGCCCAGCCCAGCCCGGCTGACTTCGAGCAGCAACGGCTCAGGGGCCAGAAAGCCGCGGCCCTGCAGTGACGAGGGACCGAAATTGACGGCCTACGGTGTCCGTCCATTCCGTGGTACGCCTACTGCCGCGCAAGGTGCGATCGGCACGCAGGAATTCAGCTTCCCTTCGCACCTTCACGACCGTGCGCTTCTCGAAGTGCGGGTCGATGGCGGCAAGAGTTGACGAGCCCCTGTGCGAGGAGACCTTCTCGGGCAGCGGGGGTGCTGCCCGGTCGGAGCGTTCGATCCTTCACGCTGTCGGTGAAGAGAAGGGGATGGACCTGCCGAGCCTGAGTCGTCGTCGGTCGGCGGCTCACCTCGCTCCGATCGTCGCCGGAAGCATCGCATTGCGTTTACAGAAATAAACAATTCGAAGGAAAGCGAGCATAACATTTCAGGAAACCACTTGACAGTGATCCCTCCGATGCTCTAGGTTCGCATCTCAACCGGCTGTTGGCGCGCCCCGGCCGTGGGGCGTTCGGCGGGGGCCGGTTGGGCGAAACCGAGGTCCAGTGTGGCGCATTCTGGTCCACACCGTTTCACCTATCCCATCCCCGGCGGGTGCGACTTCCGACGCCGCCCGTCAGGGTACCAAACATGTTGGAAACCGAGCACGATGGAGACCGGATCATGAGACAGCTCAGTTTTGCCACAGCGACCCTTTGCTTGCTGCTAGTCGTTCCTCCGACGACAAGAGCAGGCCAGATCATCTATGACATCCAGAACTATCCGGCCGACCAGAACGGACACATAGTCTCAGGTAACATTACGACCGATGGTTTCATCGGCCAGCTAGCCCCAGATGACATCTTGTCATGGTCAGTCACGATCGATGGAACCCAAACCTTTACGTCGACCGACGTGGGGGCGCATACGCTGGTTCTAGGCGTCCAGTCAAACCCCACCGACCTAACCATGGGAACCCCCCCCACTGGCAGCGCTTCTCTACAAATCGCAACAGAAGTCGGTGAAGGCGGAACACTACTATTATACTCACGTCCCGCATTGGCGACCGGCGCTAACCCTGTATATCAAGGTGAATTCGACGGTAAAATCCTGTGGAGAACGTTAAATCCTTTGATGGATGGGACCAACCCATGGGTACTCGCGGTCGCGCCGGCATCTGCCGTCCCCGAGCCATCATCTCTGTGGCTGCTGGGCACCGCGATCACCGCTGGCCTCGCCTACGGTTGGTCCCGCCACCGCCGAATTCCTGCAAGTCACCTGCACTGATGCCGCGTTCATCTGAAACCTGGAGCATGGCTTGACGGAGGGCGACAACATCGCGGTTGACGCCAACGGGAAGGAGATCATGCGTCGGCCAGCGCCAGCCCTTGGGCTCTCCCCCGGCGCTGGCCAGTCGCCCGCCTAGTTGCGCGGCGAGGAAGATTGATGGAACGTGCCGACAACCTGACGCAGACGGTCCCCGGACATCCGGGGGCTTTTCTTTTTGGCGAAGTCATGCATGGACGGCCGTATAATGGTTGCGTGATCAGTGGAAGCATCACCAGGCAGAAACCGCTCTTCCCTGAAGACAGAAACTCAGCCCTGATGATTCGGGCGGATCTCAAAGCCGCCGGCATCCCATCGGACGACTACGACTTTCACGGGCTGCGGCATTGCTTCGTCAGCCAGACCGTCCAGTCCGGCGCATCGGTCAAGGACGCGATGGAATTGGCCAGACATCACGACGCGGACTTGACGTTTGGCCGCTATGCCCACACGCGTCTCGAGGAGCTGTCGAAAGTCGTGGATAAATTGCCCGACTTGTGGGAAAAATGTGGGAAAGGCAATGGTTTATCCGTCGATCCTAACTCGAAAGCCGGCATGGGAGATGCAATTTATCGAGAACCGCTTACGCCAGACTTTCCCACACTCGGCCTGTGGGAATGAAATGGAGAGGCAATTTTTTTCCCACACCCTTCCCACATCTGGGGTCTCATCGGGACCTAATGGGACCATCGGAAGTCCAGTAAAACACGGTCCCAAAGCGTCCCAAGTTGACCCGTCAAGACATGCTTTTGAGCTACCCGGCCAGGATTCGAACCTGGAAAAACAGGACCAAAACCTGTTGTGATACCGTTTCACCACCGGGTAATTGTGCTTGTAGTTTAGCGACCCGATGTTCGAGCGGGAAGACGACCCGGCGCAGGAAATGCCGGTTTGGGTCTTCTGGGCCTAGTACGCAAGGCTCTCGAGCTGAACGCTCAAATCCACGGCCACGACGTTGATGCCGGGGAGAACCGGGAGTGTCAATCTAATTCCGGAACGCCAGCGCGGTCAAGGGAAATCAACGACGTCTCTCGGCCCAGATCACTCAGAATCGACCTCCAGGGTTGGGCAACGGTGCCGCGGACCCTCATGTCACCGTCGACCTCGCTGTACGCCACATTCTGGAGTCGTGCGGCGTCGCCCATGCGGAGTAGTCCCTGGCCACGGGCCGGGGTGTGCGGATGATCTCCGCCTTCGAGGATGGGAGCGATGTAGGCCTCGACCTCATCGACCTGGCCTGCCTCGAGGAACGAGCCAAGGACCCTTCCCCCGCCTTCGACCAGGAGGTTGGTCATGGCGCGCTGACCGAGTTCGGCCAGGAGTGCCATGATTGGCACGCGGGTCTCGCCAGGGAAGACGACGACCTCGCAGCCCCGTGCCTCGAGAGCATGGCAGCGGTCGGCCGGGGCTTGCCGCGAGACGGCGACGAGAACGGGGACTTCATGAGCTGTCTGCACGAGCCGGCTCTTCAACGGCAGCAGCGCCTTGCTGTCGAGAACGATCCGGGCCGCGGTTCGGGGGCCGGCTGGCCGCGCGGTGAGCTGGGGATCGTCGGCCAGCACGGTTCCGATCCCCACCAGGATCGCGTCCATCCGGCCCCTGAGCTGGTGGACGAGGGAGCGGGAACCGGGCGCGGAGATCCACTGGCTATCACCCGAAGCGACAGCGGTCTTGCCGTCAAGGGTCATCGCCCACTTGGCCGTGATATAGGGGAGGCCGGTGGCAACGCGCTTCAGGTAAGGCGCATTGAGCTCGGCCGCCATGCCAGCCTGGAGCCCGAGATCGACCGCAACCCCGGCCGAACGGAGGATCGCCAAGCCGCCACCGTCCACGCGGGGAAAAGGATCACGGATTGCGGCGACGACTTTCGCAACCCCAGCCTGGAGGATCGCGTCGGTACAGGGAGGCGTTTTGCCGTGGTGGCAGCACGGTTCGAGCGTCACGTAGAGGGTTGCGCCCCGGGCCTCGGCGGCGTTTTGAAGGGCCATAACCTCGGCGTGCGGGCCTCCGAAGCGGGCATGATGGCCCAACCCGACGACCCGACCCTCGCGGACCAGGACCGCGCCAACCATGGGATTGGGCTCGACGGCCCCTCTTCCTCGTTCCGCCTCGGCCAGAGCCAGATTCATCCAGGCAAGGTCGGAAGTACTCACGCCGGGGGAATCCTCAAGGCAATTTCGGACCGATCAGAAAGGTGAAGCGGGCGCCGGAGGCGCCTTCGGGGCGGTCGACTCTTTTTTTGGTGCAGCCGATACGGGCGGCGAAGGGGTGGGGCTGCTTTTGGACACAGCCGAGCCGGTCGCCACAGACGTCCCAGGCCGCGCGGGCTTGAACTCGTCCTTGGGGAAGAGCAGCCGGTAGACCAGAGTCAAGCGGCGCCTGGCCTCGTCGGCAGTGTAAGAATCGAAGGAAGTACGGACCCACGGCGGCATCGCCGCGAAGAACTGGGCGAGGCGCTGGGGATCGACCGGGCGGGGCGCCGGCTGTTCCAGAAAGTACAGGTTGATTGCCAGCCGGCGCATGAGTGGCGAGACGATCCGCGAGGCTGGCTCCTTGCCCTCATTCTTGCGCTTGTATGCAAGTTCTGCCTTGGCGACGGCATTCTTTTCTGCCTTGGCGACGGCGCTCTTGAGCTCGGGATCGTATGCACGGATGTCGGCGATCTTGGCCTCGACCTTAGGAATCCAGTCGTCGACATGGAAATCGCGCGGTCTGAACTCCCTGAGCAACTTGAGATCGCGACCGTATTCGAACAGCCTCGACCTTCGCTGGGCGCCTGCGGGCAAGCTCTCGATTTCCCGCCGCTGCTGCGGTGTCAGCTCCTGCCAGATCTTGAAGGTGGCCGCCAGCTCGAAGGGAGGACTTCCCGCCACATCGGCGAACTGCATCCAGTAGGGACTGCTCTCCCTGGGAAGAGGATACTTGGAGATCATCGTCTTGATCTGGGCCATCCGCTCCCCCGGTGGTTTGGACTGCAGGTTGTCCCTCACGGTCTCCGGGAGTGAGTCCAGCCAGTTATGATAGCGCCGCAGGGCGGCCAGGTAATGAATTTTATCTTCGGCGGAGAGCTTGCTGATCTGCTGATCGATCTCGCGGATGGACTCTTGCTGGTTTGGGGTCAACTGGAGATCGAATTGCTTCAGGGCGTCGGCCAGTTCGGTGTGCTGCTGTGGGGACATGTTCTGCAGCCTGGCCTGCGCGTCATCGGGCACAGCGCCTGCTCCGATCGAGAGCGCCGCGACCGCTGGGACAACCAAGATGGCCAAGGCCCGGGCCGGAAGCGATCGCAGGAATGGAGACACGGCGTGGCCTCAATGGCTGGGGCTGGAACCACCAAACTCCTTGGATTTTGCCAGTTCCTCCAGGAACTCGAACGAGCCGACCTCCTTATATTCGTCCAGGTGCTCGGCGATCGAGAGGTCGCGGACCAGGCGGGCCGCTGGATCGGGCCAGGCCCAGCGAACGAGCGCGAAACCAAGTGCGAGCGCCGCCGCTGCCACGACCAGGCAGACAGCCAACTTCTCAGCCTGGGCGAGCCAGACCCCGGCCGCCTGGTCCCAGAAGCCCACTCGCGATTCCAGCGAACGGACCGAGGTCAGGGTCCGCTCAGAGAATACCAGTGATGCCTTGGGCCGAGGAAGGAACTCGAGCAGGTCCCAGGTCTTCTTCAAAGATTCCACTTCGCGTCGGGCGATGGGGCTCAAGCTCAGCTTGGTGGCGATCGCTCGTGATTCGTTCTCGGTCAGCTCCCCGTCAATGTAGGCCGTCAGATTGGCACGTTCCTCGGGGTTCAAGCGCTGCTCGGGCCCAACCGCCATACCGATCTTCCCTTCGTCACCTCTCCTTGCCGATGGGGCATGCAGGCCCCAGGACAGTGTTCTCGAGCCACCGTCGCGGGCGGTACGAGGGTTCGAATTGCACGGATCTCGATGATGCGCACCGTGGACATGGCTGACGATCAACCCATTCCGCCCATGCCCGGCATGCCACCCATTCCGCCGCCCATTCCGCCGCCCATACCACCACCCATTCCGCCAGGCCGGCCACCTCCTCGACGAGTGACGGCGACGTTCGCATTTGGACCACGGCCTGTTCTCAGACCAGAGAAATACTGAGCGGCGCGGTTGTAATAAAGTGCTGGACCTGAGCCATTGCTGTTGGAGGAATTCTGAGTGAAGCGAAACGGCTGGGCGACGCGTTCTTTCCCCTGCTGCCGAGAGTAGGGGCGAAGCGGATCATAGTCTTCGGCATAAGGCGAGATCGGGTTGTAGAGTGACCGATTCTGGGTTTGTGCATAATACTGGCGGTTGATCACGGCCTGGTTGATCGTGTCCATCGGCGTGGGCCTCAAGGACTGCATCTGCTGGTTGGGAAGGTAATAGGCGTAGTAGAATGCGAACGGATCTCCTGCGATGTTGCCCAGTGCCGCGCCAGGCGTCGTCGTTGTCGTCGTTGTCGTCGCTTGGGCCTGAGCCAGGGCCGGAGCGAGAGCCACTCCCAGGCAGCTCAGAAAAAGAACCGCGGTCGAACGGAATATTGGCCGACTCATGGGGTCCAACCTTCCTCGAATAGGAAACGGAAGTCCTTTCCCTGACACGAGAATTCGGATCGTGACGCTCCACGACACGAGCAGAACCACGGAATGGCTTTCTCGGGAACGCCACCCGATTGGTCTAACCATTATAATCAAGAGATCTCGCGAAGCAAAGCGGAAGGATTGTCAGCAGCCATCTGATATTGCAAGCCCGAAGAGAAGCGATGCCGTCGGGCCGGTTCGTTGGCCGGTTGAGTACGGCACCCGGCGGCAAGCGCATCCGGCGGCAAGAGCCGTCGAAACTCCATGGACTGGACCTGAGGGCGAGATTGATGAGCGTCTTCGGCCTCGAGGGGGCGGTCCTGCTGGCCGCCCTCTCACCTGCTGCGTGGTACAACATCGGTCTGGTCGTGGTGCTGGTCGCCCTGGCGATTGCGGGCGTCATGGCCTACCATGTCTGGCATGAAGTCAACGAGGAGATCGAGCCGGCGACGCCCGAAGAACTGCTGGCCTCCTTCGAGCAAGCTCGATCCGAGGGAGAGCTGGATGACGAAGAATACGCTCGCGTGCGGAGGGAGATCGAAAAAACAGCGTCCCGTCCACCGGCGTCGAAACCAGTCCGCCGCGACGACCAGGCAGGCACTTCGCGCTGATCAGCCAAGGGCAAGCGGGTCGCCGCGAACAGGTCCATGTTATCAGTGTATGTCGAAGTGTTGGCGATCCTGCGAACGTGCGGGGTTGATTCCCGTCCTCGACATGCGGATGAAGGTGACGAACTCGGCGACCTCGGCAACGTGGCCAAAATCGGCCTCGATCCGTTCGAGCGCGGCCGGGAGGGGCCGGCCCTCGCGATAGAGGATTCGGAAGACCTGGCGCAGCGCGTCGATCGATTGGGCCGAGAAACCGGCGCGGCGGATGCCGATGATGTTCAGGCCGGTCACGCAGTTGTAGCCTTGCTGAAGAATGAATGGCGGCACGTCCTTGGTGGTGCCGCCAGTGCCTCCGAGCATGGCCAGACGGCCAATTCTGACTTTCTGCTGAACCGCCGTATGGCCGGCGAGGATGCAGTCGTCCTCGAGTGTCACATGACCGCCAAGCAGTGCGTTATTGACCACCGTGCAGCCATTGCCGATCCGAACGTCGTGGCCGACGTGGCAACCGACCATGAACATGTTCCGGTCGCCGATCGTGGTCACTCCGTTGCCCTGCACGGTGCCGCGATGAACGGTCACAAACTCGCGGAAGACATTGTTGTCGCCGATCTGAATCCCTGTGGGCTCGCCTCGGTAACCGCGATGCTGCGGGCCCTTGCCCAGAACTGCCCCGTGGCCGATGAAGTTGTTCCGCCCCATGACGAGCGGACCGCTCAAGCACCCGTGGGCTTCGATCACGCAACCCGGACCGATCTGCACCGGACCGTCGATGATTGCATAGGGACCAATCTGCACGTCTGGTGCGATTACTGCGTCGGTATCGATCACGGCGGTCGGATGGATGAGTTCAGAATAGAGCAGCGTCATCACCCATTTTCCTCCTGATCGGCGGGGAATGATGGACATCATGTCCACTCAATCGAGATCGGACCGGAGGCACCGCGCGCTTGAGAAAAATGACCTTCACATGGGTGCGTCGGCCCCGTTGCGCGTTGTCGGCGGAGTTCGTTCCATCGTGCAGCGCCCGGCGTCTGGACGATTTTGCCGCCCCGCTGCCGGGGCTCGACATCAGAACCACGGCCATCGCAGGACGCGGACTGTGTCGACGCGTTTGGAGCTTGGCCTCCATCAAGCTTGCAAGATCCGCTAGGATAGGCTACTCCAATGGATCTGTGAAGACGGCCACAAGGATGAATCGATGAAAGTCCAATCACGGAGGGTCGCATGAGCTTTCGAGCTGGTCTCAGGCGGTTGGTCCTGGGGACGCTGGTCTTCGTCTGTGTGTTGCTGGGAGCTGGATATGTGGGGGTCTCGCTGTTCACCGCGGAGCGACTGACTCGCCCCACCAACTACCCGCTGACGATCGATCCCCGGCGGCTGAGCTCCGACGCTCAGGCATGGTCGGTACGGACCATCGACGACGTGACGCTGAGGGGGTGGTATCTTCCCACACCAGAGCGGCGGCGATTGATCGTGATGGTCCACGGGATGTGGAGTTCCTGGCTCGAGATGGCCGCGCTTGGCCGCGACCTGCACCATGGCGATTATGACGTCTTGCTGTTTGACCTGCGCGGGCACGGCCAGAGCGATCCGTCGCGGCTGACCCTTGGCCGCTGGGAACGCGTCGATATCCGGGCGGTGATGAGCTGGGCCCGAGCGGAGGGGTTCACGCAGGACCGCATCGGCTGGCTGGGCTATTCCATGGGGGCATCGACCTTGCTGCTGGAGGCGGCTCAGAATCCTGACATCCAGGTCGTTGTGATGGACAGCCCTTACGGGAACTTGCCGGAGTTGCTGAACAAGCAATTGAGCAAGCACAGTCACCTGCCGGGCTGGTTTAACCCCGGCATCCTGACCGCGGCCCGATGGATCTACGGCGTCCGCACGGACGACCTTGTTCCCATCCGGGCGGCCCGCTGCTGGGGGAACCGGCCGCTGTTGTTGATCCACGGCGAGTCCGATTCGATCGTCCCCGTGAGCCAGGCGTACCAGCTTGCCGATGCCGCGGGTTCCTCGTGTTCGACGATGATGTTGCCTGGAGTGGACCACGTTCAGGCTTATCAGACAGATCCCCAAGCTTATGTGACGCTGATCGAGGACTTCTTTGAAGACCACCTGAGCCATTGAGAGCGCGCAGAATCGCCCAAAGGCAAAGGCCGGCGTGGCGAATCGTTCGCCCTGCCGGCCGGTATTCGCGAGCAAGTTCTTCGCATCGGCTCGATCGGGCGCTGGATTGCCAGTCGTGGACCGACGTTGCAAGATGGCGAGGCAAATGAGGCGTGCCTCAGATCAGATCAGGGCCCAAGGGCGCCATTGGTGCGGAATGGCGTCAAGTGGGAAGGCGTATCGAGAAGCCAGAATCGCTCCCAATCGTCGCCGGCTTGCCGGAGGTTTTCCGAGTCGACGAGCAATTCTTCAACTCGCCTGGGCTTGTAGGCCGCATAGTGCGGCAGAGGGATGGGTGCACAGCCCTCGAACAACGCGAGCGAAGCGACCATGATTGCCAGGGCCGCCAGAAGTTTCTGCATTTCGGGCTCCTCCCGCCTTCGATATCGCTCGGACCAGTCTGTCCACTCACTCCTTGAGCGGGTCCGATCCGGGGCAATCGCTACCGAGGCCTTCCCCTCGGCTCGAGCCGAAGTCCTTATCCAGCATGGTTTGCATGCTGGCCTCACGCACGTGCAATCGGGGTTCCGATGCGTTGCGGTACGGTACGGCACCAAATTGCCTCGCTCCGGCCCGCCGTGCACGCCGCCGGGAGGCGCCGCGATTGATCGAGCGGCGGCTCGGCTACTTACTCGGCGGACGTCTGGGCGTGAGGCTCGGCGACAGGCTCAACGGGTCCGTTAATCTCTTCATCGGCATCTGAGCCCTCTTGCAATAAGGGAAGATTTTCCGGATTCATCTTTCGTACCAGTTCTTCCATCTCCTTGCCTGGTTTGAAGGTCACCACGTTCTTCGCGGGAACGTAAACCTTGTCTCCAGTGCGCGGATTGCGCGCCTTGCGCGGGGCACGCCTCTTGACTTCGAAGACACCAAAGTTCCGCAACTCGATCCGGCCTTCCGACACGAGAGTCTGGATGATGGCGTCGAGCGTCCGTTGCACAATGTCCTTGGTCTTGAGCTGGGTCAGACCGATATCTTCCGAGATCTTCTTGACGATTTCTTTCTTGGTCACGTTGGCAATCTCCACGAGAGCGTGGTCAGCCCATGGCACGTGGCGAGTGGCTCAAATGTATTTGCAGCTTGGGTTAATGTCAAGATAAAACACCTCGCTGGTCACTCCGGAAGTCGATTTCAAGAGGCTGGAGAGGCCTTGCGGTCGGTTTCTCATCAGCGGATCGGAGTTTGTTCGCCTGGCCTTTCGTCCGCGGCGGCGGTGCTCCTCGAGAGGTCGGAGATCGCGATGAACGGTCCCTCGGGCTCGATGTCGGAGCCAGCCGCGGCGATCTTGAGTCGGCCCAGAGCGCGGGCCTGCCTCAAATGCTGATGGAGCGGTGCATAGTTCCAGGGCCAGTCGTGGCTTCTGGCCAATTGCTTGAGCCGCGCCAGGAAGGTCTCGGACAGCTCGGGCGCATGGGTCTCGAAGGACGGATCGCAGAAGAAGACGCGGCAGCCCAGGGGCCGCGCATCTCGGGCCGAGCAGCGCCCGCGGACATCTTGCCAGGGGCACGATTGGCCGTTGTCAAGCTGGCCAGGAGGCTGGGGCGCGTCGGCTACCAGCAACAGGGCCTCGGGAGCTGACAGGAAGAGAGTATGTCCATAGTCCTTGAACCGGCAGCACCGTCCGCTCAACTGGCAGGCCGGGCCCGTCATGGCCACTGCTGCGTCGAGCTCTCGGTACAAGGCTCTCAGCTCGTCGCGGATCTCGGCGAGCGCGTCGGGCGACAGCGATGGTCCCCCTTCCCTTGGAGCGATCATTGGCGCACGTTCCCTATCGATTCCACGATCTCGTCAACGCTGTAGAGGCGACCCTTGCCAGCGCCCGGACAGACCCGGGTGATTCCTTCCCAGTCCTTTGGTGTCTCGACATTCTCGGGCCAGAAGGGCCAGGTCCGGCACTGGACGGGACGCGCGGGATACACCGTGCACCCCGCCTGGGCGTCCCAGAAGATGCAATCCCCGCCTTTCCGTTCGATCAGGCTATAATAGTCTCCCACTTGGCGCACGAATTTCGCTGAAAACTGGTCCACCGTCTCTCCTCGAAACTGTGCCAGAGCCTTGATTTCCTCGTATGTGACCCAAACATAACCAGGTGCACTCGTGCAGCAGGCCCCGCACCGCGTGCAGGAAAACGAGAGGCCATCGCGGTACCAAGGCGAGCCGGAGCGGGGAGGCGTCATGGCATCTTCCTAATCAGCGACGAACCGCGCGAATTTGCCGCGAAATCCACTGGCAGTTTATCAACCTGGGCCGGCCGCGGCAATCTTCGCCTGGTTCCAACCTGCTGAAATTCCTGGGGTTGTGTGATATGGTGGGGAAAGCTGCAAGCCACGCCAGCACGGGCCCCTGGGGTGGGCCTGAAGCGGACACGATTGAAGTACCGGAGACTGTTCTTCCCCTCGGGCAAGCAATTCCCCAAAGGCGCCGACGGCATCATCAGACAATCTGAATTCCGGAGGGTTTCGCTAAGCGAGGCCAACATGATCACAGCGACGAGTCCGATCGAAAGGGTCGTGTTGACCCATCTGCAGATCCCTCTGAAGGAATCGTTTCGCATCTCCGGTGGAGAAGTCGCGATCAAGGATGCGATCCTTGTGACCGTGGAGACATCCTCGGGCATCGGCCACGGCGAGAGCTCGCCAATGGCTGCCAGCTTCGGCTATTCGAGCGATACTCCCGACGGCTGCTGGGACGACCTCCGGAACATCATCGCTCCCAGCCTGATAGGCCGGACAATCAACTCTACCGCCGAGATCGCAGCGCTGGCCTCGACCTGGACCGGCAGCCGATTCGCAGCGGCCGGCGCCGAGAATGCCCTGTGGGACTTGCTGGGACAGGCCCACCATGCGACCATCGCCCAGATGTTGGGGGCGATCGATGAACAGATCAGGCTGGGAGTCCAATCGGGGCTAGCCGTCGGGCTCTATGATTCGATCGTCGAATTGCTCAAAACCATCGAGACCCATCTGGCCGAAGGATATCGCCGGGTGAAGATCAAGATCAAGCCGGGAAGCGACATCGAGCTTGTCCGCGCGGTCCGCCAGCACTTCGGCGAGATTCCCCTGATGGTCGACGGCAACGGAGCCTATACCGCCGCCCACATCGACGTGTTCCGAGTGCTGGACGAGTTCGACTTGCTCATGCTCGAGCAGCCCATGAAAGCGTCGGACCTGGACGGACTGGCCCGGCTCCAGGAAGCGGTAAGCACCCCGGTCTGCCTCGACGAGACTGCCGAGACCCACGAACTGACCGCCGAGGCCATCCGCAGGAGGGCTTGTCGGATCGTCAATCTCAAGATCCAGCGCGTGGGCGGGCTGGGTCCGGCCCGGGCCATCCACGACCTTTGCTACCAGCAAGGCATCGCC